>JARRRG010000070.1:0-12502 GCA_037380965.1 Deltaproteobacteria bacterium | reverse complement strand
GTCGGACAACATCCCGCGGCGGAAGTCCTGTGCCCTGCTCCCGCGAGACAGGTCCGTTGCCGGAGGTGACCGCATGCGATACGTGGGGACCGCCGGCCGCCTGATGTGGGTGAAACCGAGGGCCGTCTCGATGGTCAATACTTCGCAAGGCTGAGGCGCACATCATGACACTGAGAAGTCGAGTCCTCAAAGCGCACCCAGCCACTGTGGTTCTGGGAACATTTCTCGTGGCCGTTGTAGTGGGCGCGCTCATACTCAAGCTTCCGATCTCCACCCAGGCAGGGCATATTCCGCTGGTGGACGCGCTGTTCACGTCCACGTCCGCGGTATGTGTCACCGGCCTGGTGGTAGTCGACACCGGGAGCTATTTCACCACATTCGGGCAGTGCGTGATCCTCGTGCTTATCCAGATTGGCGGATTGGGTGTCATGACCATATCCGTGGCGCTGTTCCGTTGGGTCGGCCGAAGCATCCCGTTCCGTCATCGCATCGTTATGCAGGACCTGTTTTCCCATACGCCCCGTGAGGACATTTTCGGCCTCGTCAAGAGCATCGTTCTGTTCACGCTCGTCGCGGAAGTTATTGGAACCGTCGCGCTCACCATCCATTGGAGCAAGGAACTGCCGTTTCTGAGTGCCGTGTACACTGCGATGTTCCACTCGATCTCGGCGTTCTGCAATGCAGGATTCTCCCTGTTCGCGGACAGCATGGAGCGCTACCGCGGCAACGTCCTCGTGAACCTGGCCATGTGCTTTCTGATCATAATCGGCGGAATCGGATTCCCGGTGCTCTACGATCTTCAATCCTGGTTGGCCCGACGCGGGAAGGAACGAGTGCGGCTGTCAACACAGACGAAGACGGTGCTGATCACCACCTTGTTCCTGATCTGTTCCGGGGCGCTGATGTTCGCTTTTTTGGAGGGACCGTCCTCTCTGGGGACTCAATCGCTTTCAAGCCGTCTTTTGGTTCCATTCTTTCAGTCGGTTACCTGCCGGACCGCGGGATTTAACACCGTGGACATCGCTTCGCTGCAGGAGGCCACACTCGCCATGCTGATGTTCCTGATGTTTTTCGGGGCCTCGCCGGGCTCCTGCGGCGGTGGGGTTAAGACCACGACACTGGCGTTGCTCACGACCTTCACCCTGAGTCGTGCCGCGTCCGAAATGTTGATTACTCCGTTTCCGTCGGCATCGCCACAGAGGCAGCCGTAGATAATGTCCTCGGTTCCGCAATCGCTATAGGCAGGTCTGATCGCCCCTCCGCTGGTAGTGTTATGTTCCTGATCCTGGTGGGCGAATTGGAAAGCGGTCACGAGGCGGTCGGTCCGCGGGGTGCCTTCCTTCCGTATTTTTTCGAAACGATATCCGCTTTTGGTACTGTCGGCCTGTCCATGGGAGTTACCCCGGAGCTTAGCACGTGGGGCAAGTGCTGGATCATTGTCATGATGGTAATCGGTCGTGTGGGCGTGCTGACCTTTGCGTACATCATTATGGGAACGGGCACCACGAGAGGGATAGAGTATTCCGAAGAAAACATTATGATTGGATAGACGGAGCGGAAACATGAAACGCTTTGCGATCATAGGCCTCGGCAATTTCGGTTTCCATGCGGCAAAGGCATTGTACGAAGAAGGGCATGAGGTCGTGGCCATTGATTCTAACAGAACCCGGGTGCAGGCTATCGATCATTATGCCACGGAAGCGGTGCTCTTGGATGCCACTGATACGGAAGCCTTAAAAACGCTGGGACTCGAGGAGATGGACGCGGTGATTGTATCGACCGGCACCAAGATCAGCACCAGCATACTCATTTGTCTTCATCTTCAGGAGATGAAGGTCAAGAAAATCCTCGCAAAAGCAATAGACGAAGATCATGAAAAAGTCTTGAAACGCGTCGGTGCGACAGAAATAATCCATCCGGAGCGCGAGATGGCCTTACGAGTCTCGCGGACCCTATCCAGTCCCAACATGCTTGACTTTATTCCTCTCTCGGATGAATTCGATCTGGTACAGATCGGGCCGCCGAGAGAATTCATCGGAAAGAATCTGAAGGACCTCAACCTTCGGGCCAAACACAACGTGCACATAATCGCAATCAAGGAACTGGTTCCTGAAAACTTTATCCTCGTTCCTTCTGCGAACTTCGTTATAAAGGACAGCGACATCCTCATCATACTCGGCAGGACGCAGGATATCAAGAAAATCAAGGCCTTAAAATAACAAAACGAGCGACGGTATCTGACAAAGAGCGCGGGCCGCCTTTGGCATTCAGGTCATATCTTCCACGGTCGTTCAAGAACCCGGGGGCAAGCTCTCGTGCGGACCGTCTTTCAGATCACCGTGCAATCGAATAGGCTCGGAAGATCCCAATGAGGGCATCTTCGACGGGGAGACAAGAATCAGTGCGTCGCGCCCAGCCCCGAGCGAGGGAGGCGGTCGGTATCAGCCGCGGCCTTACCCGCGGTGGGGTTGAGGTCGCGGAAAATGGACGGTTTCTGATCGAGGGTGTACCGGCCTTTGCTCTCCAGAAAAACGTTGAGGAACGCTTCCGCGGCTTTGGGGAGAGGTCTGGTGTTGTTAATAACAATATCGCCATCCATCATGAAGGGGCCTTCCTTCACCGGGACTATTTTCAGATCGCCCCGTGCGACATCGTCATCCACGCCCATGCGGGCGAGTATCGTGATGCCGTTTTCGATTCTCACCAACTCCTTTATGAAGTCTACATTTCGTGATTCGATAAAAGCTGAAGAGACGATTTCCGTTCCCTCAAAGATCTTCTCCACCACCCGACGAGTTCCCGATCCCTTCTCTCTCAGAACCAGGTTTTCTCCCTTGAGATCCTCGATCGACACCTCGTCCTGCTGACAGAAACGATGGCCCGGCGCGGCCAGGAGCACCAATTCATGCTGCGCGAACGGGATAACGTCTAACCTTTCATCGTACGGCATTCTCCCCACCATAGCCAGGTCGTTTTGATTGGAGAGCACGCTCTGAACCATCTCCGAGGAACTGCCTTCGTCAATCTGGATCTGGACCTTGGGGAAGGACTCCTGGAATCTGGAAATATATGGTGCCAGTACGTAACGGACGAGCGTCTTGGTACTGCCGATCTTCAGCACATCGGTCGCGAATGCCTTGGCATGCGATTGGAGCTCCTCAGCTTCCCCAACGAGCGCGAAGATCTTTCGCGCTACCTGATAGAGCCGCTTGCCTGCCTCCGTCAGTTCGAGCTTCTTCTTTCCCCTGACAAAGAGACGAACCCCGTACTGGGTCTCGAGTGCCTTGATCTGCATGCTGACCGCGGGCTGGGTGATGTAGAGCATGTCCGCGGCAAGCGTGATGCTTCCACAGGTCGCGGCAACGTAGAAAGCCCGTAATTGCTTGAGATTGAGCTCGTCAGTCATGGTGTGTAACCGGAGAAGGTACATAAATTTTTCTTATGCCATCATAAAAATTACTGCTTTGACTTGTCAAGTGAATTGGTGTCATTGTCAAGATACGGCCAATCAGCAATCCAAGAGCTCTTATTTACCTACTCGATTGTGACCCTCAGTAGATCGAACGACACGTCCTTCAACGGCACATCTGCAATGGCGACTGAAAGAAGGAGGAACCAGATGGCAGAAGAATACGACGGCATCATCATAGGAGCCGGTCCAAATGGCTTGACCACGGCTGCCTATCTCGCCAAGGCAGGTCTCAAGATACTTCTGTTGGAGAAACGATTCGAAGCAGGCGGCGGTCTTGCCACGGAGCAGGTCACCCTACCCGGGTTCCTACATAATACCCATGCGGTTTACATGCCCATGGTGGACTATGCGCCTCCCATCAAGGATTTTGAAGAGTATTTGACCAAAGACTACGATCTCGAGTTCATCCATCCCCCGCTGGTCATGTCAATGCTCTTCTCCGATGGTTCAGCCTTGTGCATCTATCGGGATGTGGAGAAAACCTGCAAGTCGATCGCTCAATTCTCCCAGAAGGATGCCGAGACCTATCGAAGGATTTCGGAACGATATCGAGTGCTCACCGAGGACTTCCTCGCGCCTGCCACCTACGAGATGGCCAAGCCCGCGTTCGAACAGATGATTACGCTGCAGAGAACCGATGTAGGTCAGGAAATCACTGAGCTGACCGAGAAAACTCCGCAAGCCATCATACATGAACTGTTTGAGAACGACAGGGTGCGATGTTTCTTTCTCTATCTCTCCTGTATGTGGGGGCTCCATTACGATCTGGAAGGGGTGAGTTATCTGGTGCCCCTGCTCATCAATCGCGCGGCCAATTACGCACTGGTGGTGGGTGGCTCGCACCACCTGGCTCACCTGTTCACCAAGGTGATCTATCGGCACGGCGGAATGATCGTTTCACCGGTTACGGTCAAGCGGATCGTGGTGGAAAACGGTGCGGCCACCGGAGTCGAGCTGCATGACGGGACCATGTACGCGGCCCGCAAGTTCGTGGCCAGCAGTCTGGACCCGTACCAGACCTTCCTGAAATACGTGGGTGCGGAGAATCTCGAAGAGCGATTCGTCACGCGGATCAATGACTGGCAATGGGAATCCTCCAGTTTCTTTCACGTGCATTTGGCGCTGAATGAAGCTCCCCAATTCGCAGCGGCCAAATCCAATCCGGACGTGAACGAAGCCTTTATCCGGGTGGTGGGATATGAGACCGAGGAGGAGCTGGTCAAACATTACGATGCGATACATTCCGGCGAGCTCTATCCTGGTGGCCTGAACTGTTGTTTCCCGTCGCTTCACGATCCCAAACAGGCCCCGCCGGGCCAACATACGGCGCTCCTCTCGCTGCACGCTCCGCACGATCTCAAGGAGGGGGGAGCGGAGCAGTGGTACCGGATCCGCGAGCAGGAGGCCGCTCGGTGCGTTGAGTTGCTGCGCACGTACGCTCCGAACCTCACCGAGGAGAACATCCTCTGGCATTACATAACCACGCCGTTGGACATTGGGAACAAGTTTGCGGACATGGTCAAGGGATCGTACAAGCAGGGGGCTTACCTTCTGAAGACTGCTCCCAGCACACAACCCCGATCGAAAGACTGTACGTATGCGGCGCAAGCACCTTTCCCGGCGGGTTGATAACCTTCGGTCCCGGGTATAACGCGGCCGGCAAGATCGCGGAGGACCTGGGGATCGAACGCTGGTGGGGTGAGCCGGAGAGTGTGCGCAAAGCAAAGGAAAAGGGAACGTTGTAGGAGGCGCAGAAATGAAAGTCAACTCAACGGGACTGGGAAAGACCACTATGGTCGCCCACTTTGCCGATCTGGTCAAGGTCGAAGACGAAGAGACGGGAGCCATGAGGCTTAACATAGAAGCCACCGAGCCCGTTCACTGGTCGATCAAGGCGACGGTCGGAGGGGAGGACCTCCGAACATTCGCACGACTCCTGTTACGGCCGTCCGTCCTGTTTCACGCCTTATGGCTGGTCTGTTTCGGCAAAAAGCTCAGCGGTCCTGAAACGAAATAGCTCTACCCGTCTCCCCCGAACCGTAGTGACATAAAGGAGGTCTCTCCATGGCTGATAAAACCTATGACGCCATCGTCGTCGGCGGTGGACATCACGGAACGATTATTGCCTGCTACCTTCAGCATGCGGGCTTGCAGACCGTAATATTCGAACGGCAGCATGAATTGGGCGGCGGAGCATGCGGAGAAGCCCTTCCGTTGCCGGGTTTCGTGCAGAATCCCTGTGCTCATTTCACAAGATTTTATGGTCACCCGTCATACGACGATTTCAAACTGAGGACCACCGGGCTCTCGTACGTGTACCCCGATCACAGTGAGGGGATGATTTATGATGACGGCATGAGCTTCATGGGCTTCACAGCCTGGAAGGTTGTGGATCCCGATACCGGACGGGCGGAATTTAGCGAGGAAAATGCACAAAGGACAGTCGACCAGATCGCACGCTTCTCGCAGCATGACGCGGATGTGGCGTACGACCTGCTGCTCAAATACAAAAAGAAATGGCGCTCGGCCTTTCACGAATTCAGGTACAACCCTCCGACCGAGTGGGGAGTCCCGGACGCACTCGAACGGTTGATCGGCGATCCCGAAGCCGGCTTGCCTCCCGAATATCAATACTACACGTCGCAACAGGTTGCCTTCGATCTCTTTGAAAGCGATTACATGAGGACGCTCTTTATGAGATCGTGCATGACCTCCAGCGGCGTCATGCCCAACGACGCCGTGGGGTTTTGCATGCTCCTGCATACCTTGGGCCTGATCCTCTCATGGGAGCCGGCTGCCATCGCGGTGGGAGGAACCCACGCCATCACCCACGCGTTGCAGCGAGCCTTCAGCGCCATGGGCGGAGAGTTCGTGGTTGAGAAACCCGTTGAGAAGGCGATCATCGAAAACGGGAAGGCTGTGGGCGTGAAATTGGCTGACGGTCGAGAGATAGGAGCGCGAAAGCTCGTGGTCAGCGACATGAACACGCCTCAAACGATATTGCAGCTCATCGGTGAGGAAAATGTTCCGCCCAAAATAGCCTACAGAGCGAAAAACGTGCTCTTTGACCGATCCCAGCTCTTTTGGGGGAATATGGCCCTGCACGAGCTTCCCCAGTACACCGCCGAACAAGAGAATCCGGGAATCGGCATGTGCCCGCGTCTCAATTGGGGCCCCAAGGATGCCGACTACTTCGCTACGAGGCATCATGCGGAGATCATCACCAAGGGCATACCGGACAAGCTGGTGTGCATAGTGGCGCCCGACAGCATCTGGGACCGAACCAGAGCGCCAGAAGGGAAGCATACCATCCTCATCGAGCAATTCACCGCGCCCTACCGGTTCTTCAGCGACCGGGAATGGCTCAAGATGAAGAAAGATATCGTGAAGATCATGCTCGAGCAATGGTCCTGGTTCGCGCCGAACATGACCGAGGAGAACCTTATTGGAGCGCACATCACCACCCCAATGGACGTACAGATGCGCAACACCAACATGCCGCAGGGCGGTTGGGCCATGGAAGACACCTTCGCTTCCCAGTTCGGCAGGATGAGACCTTTTCCCGAGATATCGGGTTACCGCCTGCCCGTGCAGAATCTCTATATCTGTTCGGCATCGGGGCACTCGGGGCCCGGAATTGGAAAGGGGAGCAGTTACAACTGCTTCAAGGTCATTGCCGAAGATTTTGGTCTCCGCAGGATATGGGAAGAAAAGGGAAGGCCATACTGATCAGGAGGGTCCCATGGGCAGACTGGACGGCCGCGTGGCAGTGGTGACCAGCGCGGGAAAGGGACTTGGCAGGGCTTTTTGCGCCAGACTTGCAGAGGAAGGGGCCGACGTTGTTGCGGTTACCCGCGCGGATATGGAGGGTCTCGAGCAAACGGGAAACATCGTACGGGAGTCGGGCCGGAAGGCTCTGCTCAGCAAAGTGGATGTCTCCAACGAAGCGGATACGCTCAGGATGGCTCAGGAAGCTGTCGATGCATTCGGCCGTATCGACATTCTGGTGAATAACGCGGCCCTTTATTTCGGGGTGACAAGAAGACCCTTTACCGAGATAGCAGTGGAAGACTGGGACCGGGTCATGGCCACGAATGTGAAGGGCCCGTGGCTGTGTACGAGAGCGGTCTTTCCCTTCATGAAGGCGCTCGGCAAGGGCAAGGTTATCAATCTGGCCTCGGAGGTCTTCTTCACCGGATCCCAGGGCTTTGTACACTACGTTTCCTCGAAGGGCGGCGTCATCGGGCTTACGAGAGCACTCGCCATCGAGTTGGGCCCGGCCGGGGTCTGCATCAACGCGGTTGCCCCCGGATTTACGGATACGGAAGCCAGCAGAACGATCGCGGACGTAGCCAAGTACGACACGAGTCGCACTCCTCTCAGGAGGATGGAGACGCCCGAGGATCTCGTCGGCATCGTGGCCTTTTTGGCATCCGATGAGAGCGACTTTATCACCGGCCAGACCATACTGGTCGACGGCGGGAGGGCTATGCACTGAGCTGAAAAAAATCAAGTCGGCAATGGCGTCATCCTCTGCCGCGCCCATTGACGTGGGCGAACAGAGTGTACTTGCTGTGTACTGGACCTGTCACGCACCTGTTCATCATGCTCATGATCCCCGTTCCTTCTTACGTTCCTACCTGACGCCTCCGGCCTGTGACCACGCACATAACTGTTTGGACGCGTTCACCTCGTTAACGTGGTGACCTCATAACCAAGAAGAAGGAGGCACAAACCATGAAGATGTACGATGTGGTCCCAGGACTGGAGTTCGATCCGGAAAAGGATCTCGAGCAGTCACCCGCCTGGTTTCTCGACGCTACTCACTCCGTCCCTCCCTGGACACCCATGTTCGGCTGGTTCTGGATCAATTTCTGCCGCCACGGCATGCAATACGGCGCGGAAAAGCTGAGTTTGCCGACCGTTAAAGGCTGGGATTGGCGGTTCCTGAAAGGCGGCGGATACCTGACGCTCCTTCTGGTGAAGAGTGAGGAAGAGAAACAGAGGAGAGAGGCGGAGTTCCGAAAAGCAATCATGCCGTTTGTGCAGGACTTCGAGGGGCTGTGGAACGGACTGCTCCAGGAGATTCTCGGTCGATACGAGAATCTCAAGAAGCTCGATGTCGATACCGCCACCAATATCGAGCTGTTGGAGAACTTCGAAGAGACGATCAATACCTGCCGACGCATGTGGGAAATCCACATGTACGTCATGTACGGCATCTACACATCGTACATTCTCTTTGAAAACATGTGTCGCGAGCTTGCCGCAATTGATGACACGTCGCCCATGTTCCATCACGTGGTCTCCGGCTTTGACAATAAGGTCTTCCAGGTGGACCGGCGCCTCTGGGAATTCGCGAATCGGGCGAGAGAAGAGGGACTGGCCGAGCTGATCAGCCAGACTGAGCCCGCCCAGATTCGCGGGAAGCTGGAAGAGACCGAAAAGGGCCAGGCCTATATGAAGGATTTCATGGATCTCATGAACGAAGATGGCTGGCGCATGCAACGGATGTCGGAAATCAACCTGCCTACCTGGGTGGAAGACCCGTCTCCCGCCCTTGGAATGGTGAAGCAGTTTCTCCTCAAGGGTGGAGGATTCAATCTCGATGAGGAGAGAGAGAAACTGGTCAAGGAGCGGGAAGCAGCCGAAACAGCACTCCTCTCGAAGATACCGATGGAGCAGAGAGGGTGGTTCGAGCAGTTGATGCGCCTTGCCCAGAAGAGCGGCATCTTCAGCGAGGAGCATGACCACTATCTCGATCTTTACACCCACGCGCTGATGAGGCGGAGCGCGCTGGGCCTCGGACGGCGGTTTGTCAAGGCAGGGGCCCTGGACCATCATGAAGACATCTTCTTCCTCATCCCGGACGAGGTTCGCCGTGCGGCCATCGCTCCCGATCAGTTTGACATGCGCCACATCGTGGATCGCAGGAAAAAGGAATGGGAGGAGTGGCAAAAAGAACCCAATCCTCCCACCATTCTCAAGGAAGGATTCGATATGGATCAGGCGATGGGCGTGCTGGTCCAGTCAAACGATCCGATTGCATTGAAGGTGGTGGTGGGCTCCATGCCGCAGGTGCGTCCGGAGCTCAAGGCGGACCTGTACGGAACGTGCGGCTCTCCGGGGGTCGCGGAAGGCACCGCTCGGGTGATCATGACCGAAGACGAGCTGCATCTCGTGAAAGAGGGAGACATCCTCGTGGCGGCAAGCACCTCTCCCAGTTGGACCCCGGTGTTCTCAATGATCAAAGGCGTGGTGGTGGACCGGGGAGCAAGCCTCTCGCATGCAGCCATCGTGGGGAGAGAGTACGGCATCCCCGTGGTTATGAACGTGTTTGAAGGCACGAGCAAGATCAAGTCGGGCCAGCGGGTCAAAGTGGACGCCAACCTGGGCACGGTCTACATCCTGGATAAGTAGGGGCGCCAGAGCAGGAGCTTGTCCGGGGCGGTGCTCTGTGCTCGGACACTGCCTCGGGCAACGCCTCCCATCGCAGAAGGGATCCGCGGAAGATGTCCTCCAAATGGATATACTGGTTTGAAGAGCTTTCCAGCTCCCACAACGATATGGTGGGTAAGAAATGTGCCAATCTTGGTGAAATGACCCAGCTCGGTATGAGAGTCCCCCCGGGATTTGCAATTTCAGTGGCCGGGTACGAACGATTCATGGAGGAGAGCGGCGCGGGCGAAGAGATTCGGACCTATATTCGGCAAAACATGCACCGTCTGGGCGATGTCGGGGCCCAGGTGGAAGCAAGCCGTGCCATTCGAAGCTTCATCGAGACCAAGCCCATGCCGCCGGCAATGCGCGAGGAGCTGTACAATTACTATTCGGAGCTTGGCGATCGAATGAACCAGCAGAACTTATCGGTCGCGGTCCGGTCAAGCGGCGCGGTAAGCATGCCGGGGCAGATGGAAACCTATCTCAACGTAGTGGGCACGGAAGATGTGACCGAGAAGGTGATCAAGGTCTGGGGCAGCGCGTTTACCACTCGGGCCATTGCGTTCCGGCTTGAAAAGGGGATGGAGATGGAAAAGGCGCCCATCGGCGTTGCCGTCGTCAAGATGGTCAACGCCAAGTGCGCGGGTGTCTGCCTCACGGTGCTGCCCACAACGGGCGACTTGTCCAAGCTGGTGATCGAAGGAAATTGGGGACTTGGAGAAAGCGTGGTGAGCGGAGAAATCACGCCGGATGTGTTCACCGTGGACAAAGAATCCGGTGATTTCCAGTGCGTCATCGCGGACAAGACGAAAATGGTCTGCTACCATCCCGGAGGCATAGCATTCGCCGGGGTGCCGGAAGACTTGCGCCAACAAGCCTGTCTCGACGAGGAACAACTTCGGGAGATCGTGCGGATCGCCAAAGGTGTGGAAGCCCATTTCGAAGTCCCTCAGGACATGGAGTGGGTGGTCGACGACGAACAGTCCTTTCCGGAGAACATTTTTTGGGTTCAGACGAGGCCGGCAAAGTATACGAAGAAAAAAGAGGATGATTCCGAGTACCTGGCTGAATTGATGACTCGCCTGTTCAAGACGTAGCAACCGCTTACCCATGAGCAGGCTGGTACCGGTGGTCTGGTACACGAGTTGACTCGGTTCCGGAGCCTCATGTGGAGAAATGCCATGACCGTCCTATTTTCGCAGTCCTGGGATGTCATCACCGGCAAATTCGACGAGTATTCCACGTTCGTGAGTAACGAGTACAACCCCACACTGAACGGGATGGGTATTAAGCTCCTGGGGGGATACTATGTCGCGGTGGGCGAAGGGCCCCGGATTATGGCTGTGGGTACGGTGGACGAGACCGATTACCTGCGGAAGATCCTCTCGACCAACGAGTACCGTGTCCTTCAGAGCCAGTTATTTCGCCTCGTCTGCAATTACTCCAGTCGAATGTGGGTTTCCAGCGGTAGAGTCAAGGAAGGTCCGTACCAGATTCAGATGGGCGCTTGGAAATTCAATCAGTACTACAATGTGGTGCCGGGCAGGGAGGAAGAGCACTACACCTTCGTGAAGGAGGAATGCGCTCCCGCGATGGCGGCGATGCGCGTGCCCATAACACAGGGATGGCGATTGGTGATTGGGTCAGGTCCCAGGACCTTGGCCGAATGCAGCGCGAGGAGCATTGCGGATATCGCAAATGCAATCGATACCGATGCATTCAGGCGGTTGGTAAGGCAGCTCAAAAAGACCTATGCCACCGATTACAGCAGCCGAATTCTTGCCCCCACCGGACGAATCGAAGTGCCCAGCATGCTCAGCGAAATGATGAAATGCTTCTAGGCGATCATCGGCAATAGGAGCGAACGCTTCACACAGCATCAATAAGGTAATCGCTCGGCAACCGGAGTCCTTTCCAACTCGGGTTAGCCGGAAGGAGTGGAACATGTACCTGCGCTTGACCTTTTTCACGGTGAAAGATGGAACCATGGGCGAACTCCGGGAGCTCTACAATAAGGAAGTGATCCCGGCGCATAAGAATCACAAAGGGTTACGGTTCGTGCACCTGCTCGAATCCCTGGATGAGAGGAACCAGGGGATATCGGTCACCGCCTGGGATACCAAAGCCGATCTGGATGCGTACGAGAAGAGCGGCGATTATGAAAAGCTGGTGGGGCTCTTCAACCATATGTACGCGGATCAGCCCTCCCTCAGGTCCTATGAGGTCACGGCAAGCTCGGAGCCGATTCTTCTCAGAATCTTCTAGAGCAAGGACGAACGGACGGAAGTTCCCCCCGAGATCTTCGTCCCCAGGCTCCGGGCATGAGCCGAGGAGAGCGAGACAGAACCTCTTGCAGACGAATTGCGATCCACATCCCATCGACGAACCGGTCAAGTTCCAGCGGGTTTCACGGTAAGGATTGGACAGTACCGGGCTCGGCAGATGACCCCCATTCGGCTGATACATCACGTTCAATCGCGATTGCAGACCCGAGCCGGCTTCGAGCTCAAAGTCGGGGCCGCGATCTTTCGTGTCATCTGGTGGAACATGCGCCGGATAGCCAGAGGTGGGCCTTATGACGTTTCCTCC
>JARRRG010000069.1:0-11282 GCA_037380965.1 Deltaproteobacteria bacterium | reverse complement strand
GTATGACGAACGCCATCAGGATTCCGGTCAGCACGGCGCTGCCATCCTTGACGGTTATGGGCCTGCCCAGCGCTTTTTGGGAAATGGCTTCTACCACTACGCATGAGATGACGCTCGCAACGGTTATGAATAACGCCCTCAGTCCGAAGTTGTAAATGGACAACAACATCACCGGTATCAGGGACGCGGAAACCGTCCACATGATCTGGGATGTGGTTGGTCCTCTCCGTATATGGGGCGACACGGAAACGGCCCACGGGGTTTCGATACCCGGACTTCTCCCATTTACTGTTTCGATTGTCCCATCCTCCACAATGTCTTAGTTTCTTGGTCCAAAAACTGATCTCAACCGCCTGAGGCTGCTCGGCAGCCGCCTCGGCCGGTCAGTCGGTTCATAGCGATCCTTATTGATACTGCTCGCGCAGGGATTGCTTGTCCTCAGGACCGAACGTTTCAGCCGCCCTTCTTGACCTGCATTTTCGCCAGCCTGGCAAATTGAACGAGAGGGCGCTTGGCAGGACAGACATAGGCACAGCAACCGCATTCGAAGCACTCCATGACGCCGAACTGGTCGGTCAGATGTCCTTTGCCTGCTTCAACGAAAATTCCCACTTCCTTGGGCATTAAGCCCATGGGACAGGCTTCCATGCACCAACCGCAATGGATGCACGGCCCATAGGGGCTCAAATCGGTCTCTTTCTTTCCCAGGAAAAGAACTCCGGACGTGGTCTTGATAATCGGAACGTCCAGAGTCGACATAGCAAATCCCATCATGGGCCCGCCCGACACGATCTTCAGAAGGTCATCCGTAGTCCCTCCAAGGAAATCGACCACGTCCGACAGGACCGTTCCCACCTTCGCCTTGAGGTTTGCCTGGCGCTTGATAGCTCTTCCCGAGATCGTTACCACTTTCTCGTACAGAGGTTTATTCAGGGTCACCGCTTCGAATACGGAAACGGTCGTGGAGATCTGTTTTTCAGAGCCTTGAGGGTACTTGACTTTCATGCCCTGGACACGAACATCCGCGTCCTTCGGTCGGGACACTGCCTGCACAGCCTCATTCATCCTGTTAATCGCATCCGCCTTGTTCAGCTCAATGCCTATGATCGCGGTATGAACCCCGAGAACCTTTGCAAGGATCTTTGCCCCTTCGACCACCTTGTCCGGCTGCTCCAGCATGAGCCTGTGGTCGGTGGTGAGATACGGTTCGCATTCGGCTCCGTTGAGGATGAGCACGTCAATCTTGGCCGCGGGGGGAGGTGACAGCTTGACATGGGTGGGGAAACCCGCGCCCCCCAATCCTACGATGCCCGCGTCCTTGATCTTGCCCAGAATCTGTTCCCTGGACAGCTCCCGCCACTCTTCCGCTTCGTACGCACGCGCGGGCGCAGAGGGGTCAGTCTCTATGATCACTGCGTCGCACCGAACCATGGTCGGATGAGGTCGGGCTTCGATAGCCCGGACCACCCCGGTGACGCTGCTGTGTATGGTGGCTCCGAGAGCCTTTTCCACCGTGGCGATTACCTCTCCTTCCTGCACTTCCTGCTTTTTCTTTACAACGGGTTTGGCAGGCGCACCGAAATGCATGGACAGGGGAAGAACCACCTGTTTGGGATTCGGCATCTCTTCAATCTTTAAATGTTCGGTGAGCTCCTTGTGCTCGTCAGGATGCACACCGCCCTTCGGAAAAGTCAGACCAGCCATGTTGCCTCTATGTCCACGAGTAGCAATCGTTTCGAGCCGTGACAGGGAGAAGTTAACGCGGCCTTCCCGCTTCTCTCCCCCAGTGGAGAAACAAGCCTCCAGCGCGCGAACGATCTACTCGGGGAAATTCTTTATTTGCGGCTCCGCCTTAATCAAGGCAGCCTGCTCGCAATACGGGGTTACGATGAGAATCTAACGGCCCAAAATAATATCCCCGGAGCATTCTGTCAAGAGGTTCTTCCTCCCGGATACGCCTGGCGCGCCTTCCGATCATCAATGCCCTCCCCTGCCCCAGGGACGCGACCAACGGAGCGAGCGTACGCCCGGCTCTTCACCTGATGCACTGTTTCGGCATGCTTATCAATCTGAGGTCCGTGCAAGTGACCCGATCGGGACGAGCACCGACTCCGGTAAGCCCCTTGCACACCGCGCCTGAAAATGTGAGCCACAAGGCAAGGGCACCTACAGAGTTTTGATTGCGCCACCGATCCGGCACGTACGGATCCAATCCCGGTAGTCACAAGGACACAAAAGATGGGCGAGGACATTGAAGAGACCATCTTGAAAAGGATCAAATCCCCAGGCTGGACAACCACCCGCGCCATTCAGCAAAACCCCAACGAAGACCCGACCCCGGAAGAGCTCCGCCGGATCGAAGCAGCCATGGTGCGCCTGGCCAGGCAAGGGAAGGTCACTCTCTGGCGACTCGTCCCCGACCACGGCGCAAGCGAATTGATGGCCGCGGCCGAACCCAGTTTGGAGCTCGACAGGGAGCTTGAAGAACGGGGAGCGTGGGCAAAGGCTCATCGGATACAGATCGACGAATGAGTCTCCCTCCCAGGTCTGATTCGGGTAACCTTCAGGCTTCCCTCTTGACCGTACACGGAAGCGAACCCGTGGGGACGGCAGATGAAAACTCTCCTGGATCGCGAGATCTACGAGCAATTCACCCAATCGCATCTGGTACGAGCCAGGCGCCTCGTCTGGATAGCCACTGCCAACATAAAGGGTACGGGAGTTCTCTACCGCGGCCGGTTCATCTCATTCGTGGACCTGATGGCCGCGTTGATCGCGCGGGGTGTCTCTTTCCGCATCATCCACGCCGAGCTGCCTTCCAGGCCCTTCCTCATGAGGTATGACCAGCTTGACAGCCGGGGTCGACTTAGCGCCGGGGTTGAGTTCCTCCACTGCATACGAATGCACGCCAAGATGTTCATCGTCGATGGAACCGCGGCCTTTGTGGGAAGCCCCAACCTCACGGGGGCCGGAATCGGCGCCAAATCAAAAGCAAAACGGAATTTTGAAATTGGTTTTCTTTTTGAAGGGGAGTCGGAAACCCGACCGTTCATGGATTATTTTGACTACCTGTGGATGGGTGGCCACTGCCCTGAATGCGGCCGCCGCGACATGTGCCCTGCCCCTCCCGCGTGACATGGAGGCCAGCGCGGAGAAACCGCCGGTCAGGAAACCTGCCACTCGAACCATCGTCCAAGCACGGCTTCCCCGCGGCCGTCACCTCGACGCGGAGCCGGTCTGCGCCAGACGGAGGGGTTGCAGGGCAGACAGACCGAGCCGCGTGCAAAGGAACGGGGAACAGTTCCGCGGCTCGGACCTCTGCTCAGCTTTCGCTGCCTGAAGGTCGCTTCTTGAGGGTAAGTGGCTCAAGCCGTAACGGGCCCGCGTGAGACTCTGCCCTGTGACCCGGTCCGCGGTGTCTCACGGAGAGAGAGGGTCGGCCCCATTGATACGCCGGTCTTGATGGAGCGGATACAGCCGAAGCAGGGGCTTGCTTGCGGGGACCTCGCCGGCTCTTCGACGAACGCGGGGAAAGGGTGTCGTTCGTGCGGGAATTCGTAGGGGCCTCGCTTCGCAGATTCCTCTTGCCACCATTGATCGTGGCTTTTCGGACCTTCATACGGTCCATGTCCACTTCCAGGACAAGACGGCACGTGCGCTTGGGGTGGGTTCCTTTCGCCAACTCGAGCACGATCAGCCCGTCTTTCACATCCGCTGACTGTATTGATAATTCGGGCTTATTGTGTTTTCCCGAGGGAGCCTTCGCAGGAGCCTTCAACGGCTTCGGAGGTTGGGTCGACACGGGAGCCGGTTTCCTGCTCCGGACTGATGGGGCGCGGACCGCCTGCAAGGGCTTGCCGAGGACGATCACCAGGCGCCTGCTCTCGGGGTGAAGACGGTACGGGGGCACGGGACTTCCACCGAAGTCGACCACCACTCGCGAACGTGAGCCGGAATAACCGAGCCTGATTTCTTTTATCGACTTCCTACCGACTTGAATCTTATGGGGCACATTGAGAAGACGGGTTTCCTTAAAATCTATCACCAATCGGTTGGGGCTCCCTATGGCGAAGGCGGAATAGCGATCCGCCACTCCCTCGTGCCGGATTACTATATGCTTCGCATCCTGACTCACCTTTATCCCGACTATGTTGCCCTGGGGCAACGCCCACGATGGTCCAGTACCGACGAGGCAAACCAAACTGATCAGGCCGACAAATGCGTATTTATGCACCGGTGAATCCATCATACCCTCTCTCAACCGCAGGTTGCTTACCGGTCGCTGTGCGGGTCCGGCCGAACCTGCTCGACACAGGTTTCCAAGAAATAATGCCCTGCTTGTTCGACAAGCTCTCGGGCGTTCTACCCAATAACAGGATATCACAGCCTACTCATATTTGTCAATTAACTCTTTTGTTATAAATAGATATCGCATTAAGTTAAAGTATTACATTATATAATAGGGGGGCGCGGTGCCCGCATGATCGGGCGGCAACTCGCCCCGGAGGGCGCTACGTATTCCATTCCGCTAAGAACCGGCCTCGCCCGGACCCTCCTGGCGGGTTCGAGGCTGCTCCCGTGTCCTCACGTTGATGCCGTCAACGAAGAGGTGAGCCTGCTGTTCGTCGATCGACAGCGGCACGGTGTCGTCGATCTTCAAAGTCACATGGGGCGACACCCGAAGGACCATCTTCGCCCCACCGGCCAATTTCACATGAGCATATCGGTCCGAGCCGGTATCTTCGATGAATTCAACCTTGCCGGAGAATGCGCCATCCGGGTCGATCCGCACATGCTCCGGCCTGATGCCGGCGACCGCCTCCCCTGGGGGACCGCACTCGGGCACTTCCAGCTCGATGCCTTCCCCCCGAAACAAGCTCTTTTTCCCCTCGATCGGACACGAGATACGACCTTGGACGAAGTTCATTGCAGGAGTGCCGACAAAACCGGCGACCATGAGATTGGCGGGATTGGTGTAGAGCCCTTCCGGCGTGTCGATCTGTTGTATGCATCCCTTGCTGATTACCACGATCCGATCGGCGAGCGTCATCGCTTCCACCTGGTCGTGGGTTACGTAGATCATGGTGGCCCCGAGCTTGCGATGGAGTTGAGCGATTTCTACGCGCATTTCCAATCGGAGCCTCGCATCAAGATTGGATAACGGTTCATCGAAGAGAAAAACGGTGGGTCTTCTCACGATGGCCCTTCCCATGGCGACCCGCTGCCGTTGGCCGCCCGAGAGCTGGAACGGTTTCCTTTGGAGGAGTTCGTCCAATTGGAGCAGTTTGGCTGTTGCGTGAACGCGAGTGTGGATTTCGTCCTTCGGAACCTTTCTCAACTTCAAGGGAAACGCAATATTGTGGAACACATCCATGTGGGGATAGATTGCGTAGTTTTGGAAGACCATCGCGATATCGCGATTACCCGGCGATTCATCGGTAACATCCGTACCGTTGATCAGAATTGTTCCTGTGGTGGCAGGCTCGAGACCTGCGATAATTCTCAGGAGCGTAGACTTGCCACACCCTGAAGGGCCGAGGAGAACACAGAGTTCACCCTCGGGGATGTCGAGATCTATGTTGGACAATGCCTGCGTCTTGCCGAAGCGCTTTGAAACACCGCGGATCACGACGCGGTTCTTGCCCGGCGGGCCGGGATTTGCACGCGGAGGATTCCCGTGCCCGGGATTGGAGTGCTCCGCGGTCCCCGATTGATGCTCGGATTTCAGCAATCTCTTCAGTGGCCACGCGACGAGCTTGGCGATCCGCTCAATGATCAGGGTGAGCTCACCGGAGTTTTTCATCCTTTTACCGCTCCCGCTGTCAGGCCGGAAATGATCCATCTCTGAAAAAGAACCACCAGCACGATGAGGGGAATCGTCGCGATCGTTGAAGCCGCGGCAATTTCTCCCCACGGCATCGTGTACGCCCCGGGGAATAGCGCTATTCCCACGGGAAGGGTCTGCATTTTTCGCCGGGTCATGATGAGGAGGGCAAAGAAGAACTCGTTCCACGAGTAGATGAACGTGAGAATGGCGGCAGTGAAGATCCCCGGAGCGGCCAGTGGTATGAATACTTTTGTCACGGTCTGAAAGGGCCCTGCTCCGTCGACTTTCGCGGCCTCTTCAAGCTCCCCGGGAAGTTCCTTGAAGAAATTGGCCAAAATCCATACGGTCAGCGGGAGTGTCAAGGCAAGATAGGGAATGATCAGCCCTTGATAGGTGTTCAGCCAGCCCAGGGTTCGAAG
This sequence comes from Deltaproteobacteria bacterium, assembly GCA_037380965.1. Lineage (GTDB taxonomy): Bacteria > Desulfobacterota > Desulfomonilia > Desulfomonilales > Desulfomonilaceae > JARRRG01. The sequence goes on along the minus strand of JARRRG010000069.1, from coordinate 5,036 downwards.
AATTCGCCAGACCGGACCCGCGATAGATATTTGCGGAAACATCGCCACCGCGAGAATTGCTATAAGCAGGGCGCGACTAAACCTGAGGCGAATCCGGGCAAGCGCGTACGCGGCAAAGGCTCCCACGAAAACACATACGATTGTGGTGCTGCCGGCCACAATGAGGCTGTTTTTCACGAACATCATCAATCCGTACCGGTGGATGGCCGCCTGTATTGCCTCAAAGGAAATCTCTCGGGGAAACAGAGACGGAGGGATCGCGGTGATCTCGATCCGGGATTTGATTGCAATCGTCGCGAACCAAAGAACCGGCGCAATGGAAAAGAGCATTCCCACAGCGATTGCCAGGACAAGCGTCAGCCTTTCTCCCGGTGACCTTCTCATGCGGTTGCTTCCCTTCTCCCTAGTAATGAAGTTCCAATAAGTTTCACGTAGAGGAGGGAGACTGCAAAAACCAAGAGAAAGACCACAATGGAAATGGCGGACCCGTAGCCTACCAGACCCTCGGTGAACATCGTCTTGTACCCGTAAAATTGAAGCACATCCGTTGAGTCGCCAGGCCCTCCTTGGGTCATTACGAACACCAGATCAAAGACCCGAAACGCGTCCATCGTGCGAAAGAGAAGCGCGACCAGGATGGCGGGCTTCAGCAGTGGCAAGGTAATGCCAAAGAACCGCTGCCCCGCGTTTGCTCCGTCGATCTTTGCCGCCTCATAAAGCTCGTCCGGTATCGACTGCAGACCGGCCAGGATGATCAGAGCAGCAAAAGCAGAGGTCTTCCAGACGTCGGCGAGGATGATGGCTGAAAGCGCCCAAAAGGGCGACGCAAGCCAGGCTTTGTACAGGGTCACATGGGAACCGAAGAGGAGCAGGTTCACTACGCCGTACTGATCGTTGAATGCGAACCGCCACATCTGAGACGCTATAACCGTCGGAATAGCCCATGGAATGAGAATTGCCGCTCGGACAAGGCTCCTCGACCGGAAGCTTTCATTGATCACCAGGGCAATGAACAGGCCGAACACCATTTCCAGAGCGGTGGATGCCCCTACGAAAATGAACGTGGTCCGGAGGGAATCGAGCGCGACCGGGTCTTCAAAGAACTCCGCAAAATTGTGCAGCCCTACGAATCGCTCGCCGAGACCGGGGAGGCTGAGGACGATTCTGTGGAGGCTCAATACTACCGAGTACACAACCGGGTACACGCAAAAGAGCATGAGGATCAGCACAAGCGGAGCCAGAAAGAGATATCCCGTTAGGACTTCCGATCGCGCGTACCTGGTCGGTCTCATGGGCGGGTTTTCCATACACCTTCGTCAGGATAGGGTGCAACGATCGCTGTCACGATGACATCCAACTCATTGATTGGTTGACGGATGTGGAGACAACCCTTCGTTCCCGGATCGACTTTCCCCCCCGCCTTTATCTGCCGGCAGCTTCTGACAGGCTCAAGAGATCCTGGACCTTCTTGTCCGCTTGCCGCGCCAACAGTTTCACCGCGGAGTCCTTGAACGAGATGGCCCTAGAATAGAATCGCTGCAGTATATCTGAATAGAGCGGATACAGGGGCAGCAGGGGACGGGGCACGGTGATGTCGAACACGGCCTTGAGCGTTGCAAAATGGGGGTTCCTGGAGAGGACTTCGGGATCCATGTACAAGGACCGCCTCGCCGGCGCCTGCGAAGCCCGGAGAGCAAACAGCTTCTGAATTCGGGGAGACGTCATGAACTTGATGAATTCCCACGCGCGCCTCTTTTTTCTCGAAAAAGCCGATATCCCGAATTGCCATCCCCCAAGAGTCGAGACGCTCCTACCCTTGGGAAAATGTGGCAGCAGAGTGATGGCAACCCTCCCCGCGATCCTGGATTTTTTCGGACTGTTCGCAATTTCCCATGCATACGGCCAGTTGCGATGGAATACCGCGTGGCCTTGAATAAAGAGATGCAGCGATTCCGGCTCCTCGTAGGTGAGAACCCCCCTGGGAGCTACCGATCCGATGATTCTGTCGCGCACATATCGGATTGCCTCGATGTTTGAAGTATTATCGAGCGTAGATCTCCGGTCTTCAAGGTCCAGGAGCTTTCCCCTGTTGCTTAAGAGGAACTCCTGCATGTTACAGACGAGGCCCTCGTACTGCTTGAATTGGCCCGAATAGCCCCACAGAACTCGATTACGCTCCCGTTCCCCTCGCACGATTTTCTTGGCCTGACGTACCAGCTCATCCCAGGTCTTCGGGGGCTTCATACGGTATGTTTTCAGGAGATCCTTACGATAGTAGAGCAGTCCGCCGGAAATCCAAAACGGCACGCCATAGATTTTATTGCGGAATGTACAGGCAGTGATCGCACCAGAGAAGAAATCCTGTCGATCTTCCACGGGAAAGAGCTCATCCAGTGGCATAGCCCACCCTGCTGAGGCAAATTCCGGGGGCCAGATCACGTCCATGAGGAAGACGTCGAGATTGGGGTCGCGGTTCTTGAGCTTCTGGGCCAAAAGGGCGTGGGCTGAGGTTGAAGAGTGGGGTCCGATCTCCCGCACGATCCTGACGCCGGATTCCCGCTCGAAGGTAGCGATGACTTCGCGCCACAACTCGGGCTGATTGGGCTTCCACATGACGAAATTGATGTGTTCGTCAGCGCATACGGACGTCACGATGAGAGCGAGTACCAGCACAAGTGTTGAGCACATACGATCCATGGTGCGAGGACGCTGGTTGGAAACTCGTGCTCTGCGGGCAGCATGTGGTTACTCGATGCCCGCTGACGAAGTGAGCAAGTGGGCAGCCTTTCGGCGGCGGAGTGCGATCACTCGGGACCCTCACCCGGAAAACCAGCGCTCCAGGAGATACCGCTTGGTCTGTTCAAATTGGAAGCACTGGTCTTCGATGACCTCTTCCACTTGCTGGGTATCCAGAGTCTCGGTTTCGAGAACGAAAGAGAGCACTCTCCCATTGTAAAGGGGTATCAAGCTGGTAATCAACTCGTCTCGCGGCGCTGCCTCATTCTTGTACGCGCACGCGAAATCATAGAGGACCTTTGCCCACAGAGGGGTGGGAAACTCAAATCCTTCTTCAAGCAATCCCGCAACCTCTTCGAGCTTACCGAGCGTGTCATCCGGGAGGAACTCCTTGTAGAAATCTCCGTAGGATTGCATGCCCGCAGAGAACTTCTCCCGCAAGCCTTCTCGGTTTACCTTCACTTCAGGCGGCAGCTCCACGTCACCGAGGCCGAAGCCGAAAACTGCAGTAGGCCGGCTCCATATGACTTCGCGCCAGAAATCCTCGCAGCGGCACATGAGATTGGATTCCATGTAAATTCTCGCCAGCTCTCCGGAAAAACCGAAATCTCCCCCAATAGGCTGTCGGATGCGCCTTCCGTACAAGGCTCGGGTGAGAGGATACGCGATATTATTGGTAATGGTGCCGTCATATTTGTGACGAACGTACAGAGGGCACACAAAATGGAAATCCTCGAAAAGCGGCTCGCCCAGGTTACGTATCCACTGGGGGGTAATGCTCTTGAGGTCGGCATCCACCACGATTACCGCTTTCGCGGACAGATCCACCGTCTTCGTGAACAGGTTCCTGAAGTTGTTCCCTTTCCCCTTCATGCCGTTCGGAGTCGAGAGATAAATCTTGGGGTTTTGCGTGGGTGTCTCCAGAAATGCGCTGCGGGTACCGTCCGGTGAGTCGTTGTCGCAGTTTATGATGACCGACTTCATGCCGCTGAAGTACTTCGATAGACCCGCATCCGCCTGCTGTGTGGGAAATGATATGGAATCCGACTCATTATAGGAGGGTATTCCCACAATGATATCCGCCTGACTGATACGGTCCGGGTTCTCCTCAGTGCTCTGCATCAACTGCTCCCTGGAGCGGCGCTTAGAGAGCTTTTCCACTCTCGTTAACGCGTCAATCTATCATAAACGTCCTGATGATAAAAGCGTGTTCCCGCGTCCCCGCCTGCACATTCCGAGAGTTCTTGGGGTGTTAGCCATCGATCGGACCGTACCGACGAGCGTGACGCGAGCGCGTCCGCCTCGCGAATATCACGGGCTGTTTGGCTTCGCTATGGCTTCCGCAGGCAGTGCCCCGAACTCGGAGCAAGAGCCTCGTTCGCAATCCGCGCTGCACAAAAAAATCGCCACTCAGTCCCGGTTCTCACTGCTCGACTCTCCATCTCCCCGAGCCACTTGATACTGGCGAATTGCCCATCTATACTGATGCCAGGGAAGCCCGAATTCTTCGGAGCCGGCACCTCCTGGCTTCCAATTTGTGATGACCAGCGCAAGCGATTCCTGGACGGCCGCGCAACCGGCTCTGCACGTACTCCGGGCGGAGGCAGTGCCGATCGTTCTCGTTTCGAGCAAAACCGTCGCGGAGATGGTGCCACTCAACCGCGAGCTCGCTCCAGGAGATCCCTTCGTAATAGAGAACGGTGGAGGGATCGTGGTGAGAGCGCGATCGCCCATTGCCCATGATTTAAAATCGCAGGGGACGCTCGGCGACCCCCAACAGAGTGGAAATCTTCTGACCTTTCCCTTGGGAAAGCAGTATGGGGAGCTGGTACGAATCCTCGAGCAGATGTCCGTCATGCTGGATGTTGGGCTTCAGGGCTTCTCTGCCATGTCGGACAGCCAGGTGGCTTCTCTTACCGGACTGCCGCTTGAAGACGCGGCCAAAGCTCGCAAGAGAGGCTTTGATGAGCCCTTTGTCGTCCCGAAAGAGGTCCTTGGAAGGAAGAGCGAGATCGAGGCCGCGGCCGCAAGCCTCGGCGTCATCGCGGTTCAAGGGGGCAGGTTCTGGCATCTGATAGGTCACGAGGGCAAAGGTGCGGCTGTTGCCTCTCTCATTGCCGCGTACAGAAGGCTCTTCGGGAACATCGTGACGGTAGGACTTGGCGATAGCCCAAACGATTTTCCATTTCTCGAGCTCGTAGATATCCCGGTCATCCTTGGAGCAGCCAGGCAGTCTCTTGTGATACCTCAGTCACTTGAACGGGCCCGGCGGACATCTCGGCTCGGCCCGGAAGGATGGA
>JARRRG010000068.1:0-7546 GCA_037380965.1 Deltaproteobacteria bacterium | reverse complement strand
GCTCATGCGTGTGCGTCTCCCCTCCGTGCGTATGCTCGTGGGAGTGGACGTGCTTATGTTCATGAGCGTGGACATGGTCATGTTCATGATCGCCGTGCATAGTGACGCTCCTTTCATCCGTGTTCAGTCCAGAAATTCTTTTTCTTACTATACGGTGAGCGTCGGAACGGGACTTGTCAAGGATGTAGCACACTTATCTCCTTCCTCGTACTAGGGGCATACGAATTCCGTGAAAGCGATTCTATCGTGGCACCAGTATGCAAAAAGTCCTCAAGAGGGTTACGCGAGCGCGCATCTCCCTCGAAAAGTCCCCATGGCCGGGGGCCGCGGCCGAAAAGCGGCGCGCATCCGACTTGAATGTCCCTTGATGTTATCTCGCCACGGTGAGGACCAGCAGGCCGACAGATACCAGTGCGCTGGCGCTGCCAACAGCGTAATCAGATCTGCTCATATTGTAGTGATGGAGGATATAGAATTTGCCCCGGAAGCCGCGACACTTCATGGCATCGAGGATTCTCTGTGCCCGTTGAAAACTCCGGACCAATAACATCCCGATAAAATACGCAAATGTTCGGTACGTGTGGATGTCGGTTCGTGGATGAAACGCGCGTACCTTGGCGGCCCGCCGAAGCCGATGATATTCGTCGTGAATGACATGCACGTATCGGAACGAGAAAAAGAACAGGTGCACAAGTTTATCGGGGCAGCCAAGATGACTGAGCGCGTGCGCGAGATCAAAGACAGGAGACGTGCCGAGGAGGGCGATTGTGGCCAGGACGATCGAATTCGATTTCGCAGTGATGAGCATCGCAGTGTACAGGCCTTCACGAGTGACATGGAGCGGGCCGACACTATAGATCGTTTCGCCCGGGACACCAAAGGGAAGGAAAATCCAGAGAAAAGCGATGAAGCCATTGACGAGGGCGAGACGAACAAGCACGCGACCCAGGTCCATGCGCGCGGCCAAGATCAGCGATACAGGGAAAAGAATTGCCACAAGGGTGGCCGTCAGCGAGTGATTTACGGCCACGGCCACAGCGAAAGCTAATGCGCTGACGATCTTCACTCTCGGATCGAGTCGGTGAACAATTGAATCTCCGAGGGCAAACTCTTCTATCTTCACAATGGCCCACCAGATAGCGCGTCCCAGGGCTCGGTCATTCAATCGAGGGCGAGTCAGCGAGACCTTACTGACGTCGATTCCGGCTGCGACTCATAAAATAAGCGGCTATCCCCACTATTCCGAAGATCCAGCCGATGCCGCCCACGATGTCCCTCACAGAGGGGCCCCGGTTCTCCTGTTCGAGAAGCAGTCGTTGAATATTTCCAAGCATCTTGACAATTTGCTGATTCTGACGCGTGACGATTTCCTCAATATCCTGTTTCGATTTCTTCGGGGACTGGAGATTCGCTGCCGGCTTCCTTTCATCATCCCTCGGGACGACTCCTGAAGGCTGAGACGCGGGTTTCGCCGGACCGGCTGCCGCGGTTCCTTTCTTCATGCTGGGGATTTCATCTTCCCGAAGCGTGTAACTGTTCTTGTGCCCCTGGCCCGCGATGAGGGTAATATGAATATCTCCGCGAACGTCCCCCAGGTCAGCGAGCGGAACCACGTATTGTCCGTTCTTGTCCGTTCGTCCTTCGTGAAGCTTCTTTCCCTGGGCGTCGAAGAACTCCACAGGGCAATCCATGGCTTTCCGGTGCTTCGAAAAATATCCTTCAACGACTACGTTGCCGCCCTCGACGTACGCGAACACGTTTACTTTGTGAGCCGAACAGGGGAGAGCAACAAAGAGAATGACGTAACAGATCGCACACAACAACAAAAGGCTTCCCGGTATTGTTCGTACGCTCGGACATTTCCTTGACGTTCTCACTTGAGTTCTCCCCTCGTGCAGCGTATTGGCGGTTAAGCGATGAGAGCGGCTAGACCGCGGGGTCACCTGGCGCCGCGTCCTGGCACCCGAATCATTTCGGGCCGCATCTTCTTCAGGAATTCGATGACAAAAACCGTTATCAATCCTTCGATGACCATCACCGGAATATGCGCGACCACCACGGCAAAAGCGGCCCACTGGAAAGCTTTGTCCGTGAGAATGAGAGCCAGCCCTACGAGAAGGCCGGAGAGGAAGACCGAGCCGGCACCGCAGACGAATTCCGCAACCCATCGCACGGATTGTCGTTCGCTCTCGACCAGTCTTCCAAGGGTCAAGGCGAGAAGGACCGCGGGAAACGCCATGATGAAGGTGTTCGTTCCGAGCACGGTCAGGCCCCCGTATTGAAACAGCAACGCCTGGAGCGCCAATCCTATGAGAATCGCGGGAAACGCCATCCACCCTAGGAGGAGCCCGCACACCCCAGGCAACAGAAGGTGGACCGCGGAAGGACCTACCGGAACATGAATCAGGGAAGCCACGAAGAACACCGATGAGAGGACCGCGACCTCCGGCAACTTCTCATAATCCATCTGCTTCAGTCCCACCGCGACCCCTGCCGCGCCGAGAACAACACCTGTCGCAAGGACCGGTGCGCTCAATACTCCTTCGGAGATGTGCACGTTGCACCCCTATTGCATTGGATACGCTTGAACCCAGAGGACCGCGCCTATCTCAACGTCCTTGTCCTTGCCATCCTTCTTGATTTTCTTGTCAGATTCCATCAATGCGGCGAAGCCCCACCACCCGGCCTTGGGCATGGCGTACGAGAAGACACCTTTGTCATCGGCTTTGACAACCTGGGTGACATGCGCGTCGGTCGGGGCCTTGGTCTTGCCCTTCCCCCACCACTCGACCTCCACCTCGGCATTGGGGACCGGCTTGCCGTCTCGAAAAACCTGACCGGTAAATACATTCCCCGCGTACAGGCTGTACGGTCGGGTGAGAGGCACGATCTCAACCGGTATACCGGCAGCCTTTGCAATCGGCTGGTCCCATCCTTCTTCCGCTCCCAGCGCGTCGACGATAACCTTGGTCACGTGAACGATGAACTTGTCTTCGGCCGGTTCCCAGTACGGCTGTGGCACCATGAAAAAAACATAATCAGCCGGCCTCTTGATCTTGAAGCTGGTTTCCCAGGTGGACTTACCGTCAACCTTTTTTTCCTTGAGCGTGGAGAGGAGATCCTGAGCCTTGCCGTCGACTACCACGCCGAACTTGAGCGGCTTGGCCAGTTGCATCTGAGGGCCGCCTTCGAAGGGGTGGGTGAATTGCAGCATCAAGGCGATGTTTTTCTTGCTGTCCTTTCCAACGACGTCGGTCGAGGGAATGATCATACCGAAATGCGCGGCTGCGCCGGTCACAAGGAGGCCAACGGCCAGTATTGCCATCAAAGGGGAAAGGCGGATCTTTTTCACGAAACTACCTCCGATTTCTTTGGATGCTTGCTACTCGTCGGGCGCTCAGTAGCACTTTATAGAGAAACGTGCCATTTGTCAAGCCGCCTCCCCACATGATCAGAACGTTGCTTCCAAAGCGTCTTTCAGAATGAACCGATCCAGGGCATTGCGAGCCACCGCGCGGGTGGGTCATCGATGCCCGGGCTCCCCCCTTCCACCCGCACCTCGCCTGTGCTTCTCCGGGGAACTGATACGGTATGTTAAAGGGAGCCTGTCACCGTGCGGAAAGGGGCGCACAGCTCAATGCCTTGCTTCCCGATTCCTCGTGACCGGAGGATCGACTCTTGAAAAACAATGCGGCAGGCAGCCGCTACCGGCTCATGTGTGCAAAGAAAGGGAGGTCTCAACGCTGCCGTGCTCCTCGGAGAGCAGGGAATGCAAGAGTCCGTTGTGAGCAGACTCTTTGCTCATCGGACGCGTCGCTTGAAAGAGAGGGCGGAGATGAGGGGCTCATGGAGGATCAGGCCGCCCAGCCCCCTGAGACAGGTATCGCGGCCGCTGTGACAAAGGAAGCATTATGGGAAGCCAGAAACGCGACAACCTTGGCGACCTCTTCCGGCTGCCCTGCTCGCGCCAGCGGTGTGTCGTCAATGATCTCCTGCTTGTACTTGTCAGCCATGAATTGCTCGATGGTGGGGGTCAGCGTCAATCCCGGGAGAACCGCGTTCACCGTGACACCGAATCTTCCGGCTTCCTTTGCAACGGATTTTGTCAGCCCGATTACCGCGGCTTTGGCCGCGGAGTATGCCAGTTCTCCTTTGGCGCCCGTCAGACCGTAGATCGAGCTCATATTTATGATTCGTCCCCATCCTGCGAGCTGCATCGCGGGAAGCAGCAACTTGATCAGCAGGAAGGGAGCGCCTACGTGTATCCGCAAAACCGCTTCCAGGTCCTGAGTGTCGATCTTGCGGATCGTTCCCGGCCGATCGAAGCCTGCATTGTTCACCAGGATGTCAATGAGCATTTCCGAGGCAAGTTTTTCGACGCGCTCCCTGACGAGCGCCAGATCCGTAAGATCGAGCGCCAGGGATCTCACCACGCGACCCTTTTCCTCCATCGCGTCGGCCACCTCGGCGAGCTTATCCGCATTTCTGTCAACGAGTATGAGGTTGGCTCCTTGAGCCGCCAGTTCCTCTGCGCAGGCAAGGCCGATGCCCTGAGCAGCACCTGTTATCAAGGCCCTGTGTCCATTCAGGATCATTTTTTCACCTCACAAGAATCTCCACCCGCCACAGGCAAGCCGATCGCGCTCGCGTCACCGGTTCATATTTTCGACTCACGGCCCTCCCAATCGGGCTCTCGCAGTTCGCGTTTGAGGACCTTGCCGGACGGATTTCGAGGCAGGGCCTCGATGAATTTCACGGACTTCGGCGCCTGGTAGCCTGCCATATTCTCTTTACAGTATCGTATGACTTCTTCCTCCACGATGCACTCTCCCGGCTTGAGGACCACTATTGCCAGTACCGCCTCGCCCCACGTGTCGTCCGGGATGCCGATCACCGCGGATTCATGGATTTTGGAGTGCGAATGGAGGACTTCTTCTATGTCCATGGGATAGATGTTCACTCCTCCACTGCAAATCATGTCCTTCTTTCGATCGACCAAATAGAGAAAACCCTCCTCGTCGACGCGACCCAGATCACCGCTGAAGAACCACCCGTCCCTCAGGGCTTTCTCGTACGCCTGGGGGTTCTTGTAATAGGTTCGGAGCAGAAGCGGTCCCCGGCCAACGATTTCTCCGACTTCTCCCGTGGGCACGTCCTTGCCCTGGTCATCGACCACGCGCATCTCCATATGGAAGAAGGGCTGACCGACGCATCTGACCTTGCGCAGGGCATCCTTGGGCTTCATGTTGGTAATGAGTCCCGTCTCAGTCAGCCCGTACATCTCATGGAGCTCGCTATCAAAGAGATCGATAATTTCTTCCTTCGTTCGGGTGGCCAGCGGAGCCGCGCCGGTGATCAGGGTACGCACCGTGGACGGATTGAGCTGTTCCGAGCGGCCGAATTGCAGCATCATGTTGAATTGGGTGGGGACCATGAAGGTCGAGGTCACTCCCTCTTGCTCGATCAATGAGGCACACGCGGCCGGATCGAACTTCCGCATGATAACGACCTTCCCACCCGTATAGAATTGCGTCTCGGAGAGGAAGCAGGCCACGTTGTGGTACAGCGGCGTGGTCACAAGATGCACGTCGTCGAAAAGCATGCCGTATTCCAGCCCGCACCAGTTGAAGTACGTGAGACGGGTCTTGTGGGTAAGCACGATCCCCTTGGGCATGCCCGTAGTCCCTGACGTATAGAGGATGATAACGTCGTCCTCCTCTCCCACCGGGACCGCCGGTTCCGCCGCGTTGCCGGCCGAGATCAATTCCTCATATGAAGAATACCCTTCGGGAACGGTTGAACCGACGAAAATGAATCCGTCCGGTCTGAGGAACGGGAGGTTGCCCTTGACATTCTCCACCTGAGGGCGAGTGGCCTCCTCGAGGAAGAGGATTTCGGATTCTGAGTTATTTATTAGGAATTCCAGACCCTTGCCTTTGAGCATGAAATTCAGGGGTACCGCAACCACGCCGATCTTAGCCAGGGCGAGGTAGATCTCGATATATTGGAAACAGTTCTGGAGCAAAATGGCCGCATTGTGCCCTTTCCGCAGCCCCATTTCCATCAAGCTCTGGGCAAGCCGGTTAACCCGCTCATTGAGCTGACGATACGTGAAACGATCCCCGTCACAGACAAGGCACTCTTTTTCGGGAAAATTGCGATGCCCAAATCGCAGAATGTCACCCACGTTCATCTTCCGGTCCCCTCACTCGCGTCGTTCATTCTCCCTCCTTGATCCGAACTCTGAGCTCTCGTTTGAGAATCTTTCCCGTGGGGCCCTGGGGCAGAGAATCCACGAACTTCACGGAACGGGGAGCCTTGTATTTGGCCATACGCTCCCGGGCAAACTGAATGATCTCATCCTCAGTGGCTGTTTCTCCCTTCTTGAGGACGATGAAAGCCCTGGCCAATTCCCCTTTCACCGCGTCGGGAATCCCCACTACAGCGGCCAGCGCCACCTTCGGATTCGAATAGAGCACTTCTTCCACTTCCGCGGGGTAGATATTAGCGCCTCCCGTAATGATGAGATCCTGTTTTCGATCCACCACATAGAGATACCCGTCCTCGTCCACGTACCCGAGGTCCCCGGAATGGAACCAGCCTCCGCGGTAGACTTCCTCGTTGATTTCGGGTCTGTTCCAGTAACGGTGTATTGAAAACGCGTCCCCTTTCAGCACAATCTCGCCGATCTCACCCGGGGGAAGCTCCTCGTCGTCATTCGAGACAATCTGTATCCAGATGTTGGACAATGGGACTCCAACGGAATTCTCCTTGCGGATACCGACTACCGGATTCAGGGTAGTGAATCCGCAGCCCTCGGTTTGCCCGTACCCGTCCAGGTGAATGGTCCCGAACGTTTCCTCAACCTGCCGGATCAGACTCCCCGCACAGTGCGCGCCGCCTGAATTGGTTACCCGCAGCGATGAGACATTGTCCCCGGCTGGATCGAATTCCTGAAGCAGATACGAGAACATGGTCGGCGTGCCCGCGAAATAGGTGCACTGGTGAGCGCCGATCCGATCGAGCACCGATCGAGCATCGAAGCGGTCGACCACCACCAACGCGGCTCCGGAGGCAAAGGCCGACATCATCACGACGTTTATGGCAAAATTGTTGAACAACGGTAGCGCGCACAGGAGACGATCATCGCGGCAGAATTTGTTTCTCGTGCAGCACCCCTGCACGTTTGACAGAATCGACCGATTGGTTTGCGTAGCGCCCTTTGGATGACCGGTGGTCCCGGACGTGTAAATGATGCTCGCAATGTCATCCAGGTCGACCGCCGCCTCCGGGGATTCGGTCTGCTCGGATGTGATCTGACCCACGCTGACTTCGCCCTCGGACTCGGGACGGCCGTGCACAATCACCTGCTTGAGATCGGGCAGCGAATCTTTAACGGACTTCTCCCGCTGCCACAGTTCCTCGTCGGCCAGCACCGCCGAGGCCGAGGTGTCAGCCCCGATGTGGCCGATCTCCCGCTGGCGAAACATAACGTTCAGCGGGACCACCGTGCCTCCGGCTTTGAGGATGGCAAAGTAGGCGGTAA
>JARRRG010000067.1:0-8291 GCA_037380965.1 Deltaproteobacteria bacterium | reverse complement strand
TTATCTTAAAGTAAATTATCAATTATGTCAAGGAGAATGTCGCTGACGGACCGCGCATGAAGACGCCTGAATCACGTGCAGGTATCACCTTGATATTGGAACTCGTTCGGGAGATAATACCGCCGCGGCGCTCTCCATTTTGGTTTCCCCGTATTGTGTTCCGGGAGGCGCGGCGAGGTGCAGCTCGTGGCTCCTGACAAGAATGGTATTGACTCCGTCAAACGAGTGGGTTACCGATCAACTGACGTAACGGCCTGAAGTCTGGCGGCAATGTCCGAAACATTACACAGAATATTGATTGTCGATGACGAGCCCAACATGCTTCATATGCTCAGCTCGATTCTGAAGGATGATGGATTCGAACCCATATGCGCGGAGAGCGCCCGGAAGGCGCTGGAACTGGCGGGGAGCGAGGATTTCGATTTCATCCTTTCCGACGTACGGATGCCGGGCATGGACGGCATCCAGCTTGTGCAACGTCTTGCCGCGCAAGGTATTGATGTGATCGTTATCCTGATGAGCGCGTACGGAAACACTGATCTGGCACTCGAGGCAATGCGTAAGGGGGCGTACGATTACATTTCGAAACCGTTCAAGACCGATGAAGTCGTTTTAACGCTACGAAAGGCCGCGGAAAGAGAACGGTTGCGCCGGGAAGTGGTGCGATTGAAACGGCGGCTCAGCCGAACGGAAGGAAGCCCGGAAATAGTCGCGGAGAGCCCGGCCATGAAGGCCGTTTTAGAGATGATCGATCAGGTGGGGCCTTTCGAATCCGCTGTCCTGATTACGGGTGATTCCGGCACAGGCAAGGAGCTGGTGGCACGGGAGATACACCGGCGTTCCCCGCGACGCGACGACCCGTTCGTCGCGGTCAACTGTGCGGCAATCCCGGAGGGTCTCCTGGAAAGCGAGCTGTTCGGCCACGCGCGCGGAGCTTTCACCGGCGCGGCGTCGGACAAAACGGGCCTGTTCGAGGAGGCCGACCGCGGGACGGTGCTGCTCGATGAAGTGGGAGCCATGGATTTCGGACTCCAGGCGAAATTGCTAAGGATCCTTGACACCGGGGAAATCCGCAGACTCGGAGAAACCGAAGATCGCAAGGTTTCGGTCCGGATTCTCGCGGCCACGAACGAGAATCTGGAAGACGCGATAGAGAAGGGCCTTTTCCGGCAGGACCTTTACTATCGTCTCAATGTTATGCATATCCACGTGCCGCCACTGAGTGAACGTAAGGAAGACATTGTTCCTCTTGTCGAGCATTTCGTGAACATCTTCAACCGAAAAATGGGGCTCAAAATCAGACGTATCTCACGGGAGGCCCAGGCCGCGCTTTTGAAATACCCCTGGAAGGGGAATGTGCGTGAGCTCCAGAATGTGGTCGAAAGGGCGATGATTCTCACCAGTGGCGGCGCGATAACCCTTGAAAGCCTTCCCTACGACATACGGGTTGCAGGCGCGCCGGTTGTCATTCCAGGGAATGACGAGGCAACGCTCTCATTGAAACGGGCCTCCAAGAATCTTGAAAAAGCCCTCATCACCAAGGCGCTGAACCGCACCGGAGGGAACCGATCCCAGGCAGCGACGCTCCTCGAGGTGAGTTATCCCTCCCTTCTCCAGAAGATAAAGGAATACGGCATAACGTGAACGCGATCCGTGCCTCTGCCCTCCCTTTCACTCCCCCCCACTGACCGCTCCCTTATCCCGGCATCGATCGAGCACGTGGACACTTGTGCCTGTTCCCGAAAATATGGTCGGATCGAGAATTAACTTCCGTGGTGCGTGCTTTGAGGCCTCGGCAAAAAAACCGAGCATGGTTTCTGTCGGAATCCGCTCCAACCCACCCATTCTGGGTGCAACCGCGAGATTGAGAGTCGCGGCAAGATGGCGGAGGGTCACATGTATGGCGAGTGGGGACTCAGGGGACTGTTGGTATGCATCACCTGGACTTTCACCTTTTTACCGGCAACGAAAGGACCGTCTTCAGGTTCCAGGATGAGCAGGCCGTCCGCGAGCACCATCGATCGGAGCGCGCCGGAGCTCTGAGTTCCGGTGGTAACCGCCATCATTTGACCGTCGCGCTCGAAGAGCTTGCAGCGAAGGAGATGGAGCCTCGATGAGCCCACCCGTGCGTTGTCCGCAAGGGTAGCCTCAGTCACGGGCCTGAAGAGGTTGACGTGCCCCATCATCTTCAACAGTGCGGGCCGGACGAACTGCTCGAAGGAGATCATCGCGGAGGTGGGGTTACCGGGAAGCCCGAACACGGGCTTGTTGCCGATGGTGCCAAACATCAGGGGCTTTCCCGGCTTCATGGCGACCTTCCAAAACTTGACCTTCATGCCGAGTTGAGAAAGGGTTTTCTTCACCAGGTCGTATTTACCGACCGATACGCCGCCGGATGTCAGAATGACATCGGCTCGGAGCCCTTCACGTATCTTTGCCCTCTGCTGTTCTTCGTCATCCGTGGCTATTCCCAGGGAAAGGGGGACCGCGCCGCATTCCGCCACCTGGGCTGCCAGGCTATAGGTATTCGAACAGACGACCTTGCCGTCGGTAAACGGCTCGTCTAGGTCCACCAGCTCGTCGCCCGTGGAGAGGATCGCGACCAATGGCCGCTGATAGACGTGGACATAGGCATATCCCAGCGTCGCGAGCATTCCCACCTCGGGAGGGCGCACAATGTCACGGTCGAAGAGCACCGCTTCTCCGGACTGTACGTCTTCGCCCTTGCGTCTGATGTTCGCTCCTTCCCCCGGGTCCGAGAGAAAGATGACCTCTTCGCCTTCCAATTTCGTGTGCTCGATCATGATCACGGTGTCCGCGCCGTCCGGGACCAATCCGCCGGTCATGATCCTCACCGTTTCACCGGGTCCCACCGAGCCCTGGAACGGCGATCCCGCGGGCGCCTCGCCTGTCATCTTGAGCCCGATGGGGTTGGCTGAGCCGGCGCCGGCCATGTCTTCGTGGCGACACGCGTACCCATCCATTGCCGAATTGTCCGCTGAAGGGACGTCCCGTTTGGCCAGGACATCCTGTGCGAGCACTCGACCGAGTGCTTCGAGTATGTGGATTCTCTCCGTTCCACGGATGGGAATCTCCTCGAGACCCTTCTGCTGCGCTTCCCCGATTGATATCACGGCAACGTATCCCCTTGAAGGCCAGGACCACAGACGCGGCCCTGGAGCGGATTTAGGCAAAACAGCCTTTAGAATAATCAGCTTGCCCGAGAACCTCAACAAAATTCAGGAGCCGCTGGGGATCGCGCACGGCTGGGAGCCCGACAACGACAGTGTGAAACAACGATGCAAAAATGATGGTCCTTTACGCCGCGGACCGGTACGATTGTGCCCGCTTCCCAATGGTACGATCGGACTGGGCAGTCGAGCCTGCAATCTCGTTTGCTCCCGGTCGGGGGAGGCGAATCCGAGCCGGACGTCGCCGTGACCGCGACGATTCAGACAGGACGCCAGCACAGCAGGGAGGTATCCATGTATCTTGTCACCGCGGAAGAGATGAGGACCTTCGACGCGACGGCCATTCATGAGTATGGAATACCGGGGGTGGTGCTGATGGAGAACGCGGGCCGTACCACCTTTCATATCCTCAAGACGTATCTCGAGGGGGAGGTTCGAGGGCTGAAAGTGGCAGTCGTGGCCGGCCCGGGCAACAACGGAGGGGATGGATATGTCATCGCCCGATACCTGATCAACCACGGGGCTGATGTTCAGACCTTTCTGCTCAGCCCGCGGGAAAAGATCAAAGGGGACGCGCTCGTTAATCTTCAGGTCCTGGAAAAGATGACCTCCCGGGTCTTTCCCGTGCCGGATGAAGAAGCCCTGGAATTGGCCTCGCGGGTTTGGCATGAATCTGATGTCATCGTTGACGCAATCCTTGGCACCGGCCTGACTTCCGAGGTTCGTGCGCCTTATCGACAAGCCATCGAGAAGATCAACGACGCTCCGAATTTCACGTTGGCGGTCGATCTCCCCTCGGGCCTCGACGCGGACACGGGCAAGGTGCTGGGAACCGTGGTGCGAGCCGATTTGACCGCCACGTACGGCTTCAGGAAGCTCGGCATGGCCGTGCAACCCGGGGTGGAGTACTGCGGCCTGGTCGAGGTGGTGGACATCTCCATTCCTCTTTCCGCGGTCGAGGCCAATCCCCCTCGCGCTCGGCTCTATGACGCACCCGCCTTCTCCGAATTCATTGGCCTCCGATCGGACCCGGCAGCGCACAAAGGAACCTTTGGCCACGTTCTCGTAGTGGGAGGCTCCCCCGGTAAGACCGGCGCCCCTGCAATGGCGGCAATGGCCGCTGCACGCATCGGTACAGGGCTGGTAACGGTGGGGGTCCCTGCCTCGCTCAATCCCATACTCGAAACAAAGCTCACCGAGGAGATGACCGAGCCCCTTCCCGAGAGTGTTTCAGGATATCTGGGAATGGGTTCGGTTGAACGGATCGTGTCGCTGGCTGAAGGGAAACAGTGTATGGTCATCGGTCCGGGCTTATCCACACAGGACGGTGTTTCCGATCTGGTGAAAGCTCTTCTCCAGGAATACGATGGGTGGGTTCTCGTTGATGCTGACGGCCTGAATGCCCTCGTGGGCAGTCTGGAGACGCTCAAGAATTCCCGCGGGAACGTCGTCCTGACCCCCCATCCGGGAGAGATGGGCCGACTTGTGGGGAAGTCCTCCAAAGAGGTTCAGGAGGATCGTCTCGGCACGGCCCGGCAGGCAGCCGTCGACCATGGAATATGGCTGATTCTCAAGGGTGCTGCCACCTTGACCGTTTCGCCCGAGGGCATCGCCACTATTAACTCCACCGGCAACCCCTGGATGGCGTCGGGTGGCCAGGGGGATGCGCTCAGCGGTATCCTGGGAGGATTGCTCGCCCAGGGCATCCGTCCTGAAGAGGCGCTGCCGTTCGGGGTGTACCTTCACGGCCTTGCGGCGGACACGATCGTCGAGAGAGTGGGCCCCGCGCCGGTGCTTGCCACTGATGTCATCAATGAAATCTCGGCCCTCCTAGGGGGAAAAAAGGAATAGGACCGTTTTTCGGGAGGGAAACCGAAATCGTGCACGGCTCGACGCCTGTCATGTGGCATGCGACAAAGATCCCGCGCGGTTTCTCCTTCTGTTAGGGCACTCTTCCAGAATTTGACCGGCTTCACTTTTGCAGAGTTGTCCCCTCTCCTTTGAGGGATTCAATTCATGGCGCTTGACAAGAGCCGGACACTGCTCCATACTTCCCCTGTCATGACAATCGGGAGAAAGCTGATGGAAACATCCAAGGCGCGCCCTTCCCTTACCTCTGCCATGGAAGACTATCTGGAGGCGATCTACCATCTCGAGAAAGAGCGCCGCATCGCTCGGGTGCGAGACATCGCCAACAGACTCGGGGTGAAAATGTCTTCCGTGAGCTCCGCGTTGAAAACTCTCAGTTCCCGGGGCCTGATCCGCTACGATCCCCATCAGTACATCACCTTGACCGATCGCGGAATTGACGAGGCCAAGGAAATCGTTCGAAAACATGAGATCTTGAAGCGTTTCCTGTCCAGGGTGCTCAAGGTCAAAGAACCTGTCGCGGAGGATAATGCCTGCCGAATCGAACACCACCTTGACCCGGAAGTGATTGACAAACTGATCGGATTCCTCGAATTCGTCGAAATGTGCCCTGTTGACCAGACCAGGTGGCTGGATAGCCGTTCCGAAAGCTGCGATGATTGTGTCCCCTGCCTCGACGCGGCCAAGAGAAAGGTGAGGAGTCGGGCCAGGGCCCAAAAAGCGGCCCTTGATGGAGGCATGACCATGGCTGAGGCAACCCCGGGATCGCAGGTGATTGTTGACTCGGTCAAGGGTACTGCAAAGTTCCGGAAGGGTCTCTCCCAAGAGGGGCTCGAGAGCGGAGCGATCGTGAGAATCCACGCAAAAGAGGATGACAGCGGCACCCTGGATCTGAGGGTGAAAGGATATCACGTCTCAATCAGCGAAGCCGACGCGGCCAAAATCCGCGTCAAGCCCGTCTGAAGACCCCGGCTGACCCTCCAAGCCATCTCATTCCTGATGCAACCGCGAGATCGAGCGTCACAGTTGAGGGGGAATTCCGACAGAATTGTTGAGAATCCCTACGGACTCCCCTCCCCGATCGTTCAGTGAATCGGCAGATCAGGCAGATCAGAGTCCCAACCCGAAGAACGACCCAGCGGAATAGACCGCGAGCGCGATAAGGTAGGCCATGCTTGTCGTATAAGTCATGGCAAAGGCGGGCCATTTCCAGGTGCCTGTCTCCCTCCTCATCACCACGAGGGTGACGAAGCAGGGAGCATAAAACATCACGAAGAGAATCAGGGTGAAGGCTGTCAGGGGATTCCAGCCCGGCTCGTTCTTGAGTTTCTCCGGGAGGCTGACTTCCTGTTCCGGATTCACCTCACCAAGGCTGTACGCTGTTCCCAACGTCGCCACTACGACCTCTTTGGCCGCAAAACCACCCACCAGCGCTATGTTCGTTCTCCAGTCAAAATTGATCGTACGTGAAATGGGCTCCAGTGCAACACCCAACCGGCCGCCTATGGTATGCTTCAGGCGTTCCATTTGCTCGTCGGCTTCCACGGCCTGTTTCTGCTTGATGAATTGCTGGTACGCCCGTGCCAGCGCAACGGTGGAAGGCGCGGGGTCACCCGAGGTGCGGCCGCTCTTTTCCGCGTCCAGAGCCTGGGCAAGGTTGAAGAAGGCAGGATTCTCCGCCTTAAGCCTCTCGTGATCCCCCTGTTGGAACTCCTCCCTGAATTTCTTGAACGCGGCCAGATCTTTCTCGGATCTGAAGACATCCTTCGCGGCGGGCTCGGCCAGGAACGCCGCGGTACGTTCACTCACACGGCTTTCGAAGTCTTTTCTCGTTTCCGTGGGAAGCGAAGGGAAGCTCATCATGGCCCAGAGCAGGACCGAAATTGCCAGGATGACTGTCCCGGCTTTCTTGATGTACATCCAGGTCCGTTCCCAGGTATGGATCAAGAGGCCTCTGAGGGTGGGCATGCGGTAGGGAGGCAATTCGAGCACAAAAGGCGCGGACGGGCCTGATAGGACGGTAAACCGGATGACCCGGGCCGCGGCGAGAACTGCTGCCCACGAAATGAATGTCAGGAGCAGCATCATGCCGGCTTTGTTCCCCGGAAAAAACGCGCCGATGAGGAGGGCGTACACCGGCAGTTTGGCCCCACAATTCATCAGGGGGGCCACCAGGATCGTCACGAGCCGTTCTTTGGGTTCCCTCATCGTTCGAGTGGCCATGATCCCGGGAACCGCACACCCTCCGGCCAATCCACCCGCAACCATGAGTGCCAGCATCGAAGCCCCATGCAGTCCGAAGCCTCGAAGCACTCTGTCCAGCATGAATGCAATCCTCGCCATGTATCCGGTGTCTTCCAATATGGCGATCGCAAAAAACATGAACGCGATGAGGGGAACGAACCCCAGAACGATGACAGCGCCGGCAACTCTTCCCAGCCCGTTGAAGAACGCCTCGAAAGCCTGTACCAGCGGCTCGCTTCCCTGAAAGGTGAATACGTACACACAGTACAAAATCAGCAGAAGGATGAGCGGACCGAACAGGCGGTTTGTCAGAACCTTGTCTATGGCTTCGCTCAGGTGTATCCGGTCGGTCGCCTCCACCCGGACAGCCTGCTTCACTGCTCCGGAAATAAAACCGTACCTGGCGTCGGCCATGAGTATCTCAGGAGGGTCGGCAAATATATTGATGAGGTGCTCGCGACTCACTTCCACCTGTTCCCGGACTCCGTCATCCCCGAGCACCGCGGAGACTTTCTTTCCCACATCCGGGTCACCCTCGAGCAGTTTCACCGCGAGCCACCGTTCGGACGCCTTGTTCCCCAGGCTCAGCGCGTCAGTGAGCTTGGCCACGATCTTGGCAAGTTCTTCCTCCACTTCGGTCCCGTATTGGACCGTTCGACGAGCCTGTGAATTGCCCGTGTCCCGAGCCTGATCGATGGCAGCATCGAGTAGCTCCCGGATTCCCACTCCTTTCTTGCCGTTGGTGGGGACAACCGGGACGCCGAGGAGCTGAGAAAGCTCCCGCTCATCGATCTGAATGTGCCGCCCACGTGCAACGTCTATCATGTTCAGCGCGAGCACGACCTTTACCTTCATCTCAAGGAGCTGGACCGCGAGATACAGATTTCGCTCGAGATTGGAGGAGTCCACCACATCCACCACAACAGCCGCACCACCTTCGAGGATGAAGTTACGCGCTATGATCTCTTCCAGAGACAAAGCGGCAAG
>JARRRG010000066.1:0-7601 GCA_037380965.1 Deltaproteobacteria bacterium | reverse complement strand
GTCGGGAACAGCTAGCTGCTCAGCTTCGAGATTTGGAAGCCAAAAAGGAAGCTGCCAGCCACCGGCTGGAGGAAGTACGGAAAGCGTCTGCCCAAGCATGGACGCACATGAAGAGCGGGATGGATATGGCCAGCGACGATCTACGCCACGCATACCAGCAAGCGCGGAAAGTATTGGAAGCTGGTCTTCGGTAGACTTCAATTGGCACAGATGCTGATTGAGCCTGCCGTTCCGCTCCGAGGAATCTTGAGCGGAGCCTTAATTGATTGATTGTTACGTGAGAAGAGAAGAGGAGGTAGCGGATTTTTTTCGCATGAGAGCAGTGCCGACGAGCAGATTGTTCCGGCAAATGCGCACATAGGAGTATTTGTTTTCCCGGAAGCGCCCCTGGCCATGTCAGATAGGATGCAGCGGCGGGTCCAGAGCGCGAGATACCACAGAGACATGAAGTCTCTTGCAGGCGAGTCATACGCTGACCATGAGCATCCGGTTGGGACGGGAGGTGGGATTCCAGGACGGTGTAGTCGACTCGTTGCACATGGTTCTTCGAGAGCTCGCGGCCGCTCTTCCGGAGTTTCCTGCGGCACCTGTAGGAAGGACCTTCGAATGTCTCATGGAGCGGATAAACCAAATGGGGGACAATTTCCCTGGTTATTTTTTTCTTCACTGTCGGTTCCCGGCTCATGCAAGCTGGCTCTTCAGGATTGACACGAGGTAAACAGTGATCACGAATCATGCCCATAGGATGAGGAAGGACTCAGCGTAGCATACGCGGCCGAGCGAGGAAGCGCCATTGATCTCACTGCCGAAGATACGGATCCCGTACTGGCTGTTCCAGGAAATTTGGATCGTCCTTCGAGATGCCACGGTGGCATGGTATAAAGACAATACCTTGCGGTTGGCCGCGGCGTTGGCCTTTTATTCCACATTTTCGCTCGCCCCCGCGCTGGTGATGGGCGTGGCTGCTGCGGCAATGATCGTAGGTCCCAGTGCTGCGCAATCGGAGCTCGCCCAACTGTTGCAACGGTACATGGGTCCTCAGGCCGAGTCGTTCCTGCTGAAAGTCCTCCAGTCTTCTCGTGGGCAAATGACCGGCCAAACTGCGACACTCATTGGCCTGGCAACCATGCTGTTCGGCACGACCATCGTATTTGCAGAGTTGAAGAGCGCGCTCAACCAAATTTGGAACATCAAACCCAAAGCATCTTTGTCAATCCGACGATGGGTCGGCGCTCGATTGATTTCGTTCCTCCTGGTCTTCGGGAGCGGTGTCTTTCTGGTGTTGTGTCTTATGACGAGCACCGCCATCTCCATTGTCGGAGAATTTTTCTCTCACGCGGTTACCATACCGACCGGATTTCTCCAAATAGCCAACTTTATCGTATCGTTTCTGTTGATCATGGTTCTCTTTGCATTGATGTACCGGTCTTTGCCTGATGGAAAGGTGGCGTGGAAAGATATCCTGTTCGGCTCGGCCGTTACGTCACTCCTGTTCACTATCGGGACCTCGATACTGGCCGAGTACCTGGCGAGCAGCGTTCTGCGATCCGTTTATGGTGCAGCGGGCTCCCTGGTTATGATCTTGATATGGATATACTACTCTTCGCTCGTGGTGATGTTCGGCGCGGAAGTCACGGAAGTGTACGCCAAACGCTACGGATCTGGAATTGGCTCCCCACGTTGGGCACAGGGGTAAGATGAGACCCGGCAGGATGCCGCGCGGCTTATCTGAGATGTCACGGAGGATTTGCCTATGCAATGCGTGATGGACCACATTGTATTGAACGTGGAGGATGAGGAGAAGATGACCGCTTTCTATGCGAACGTACTGATGTTTCCCCCTGAACGGCTTGAGGAATACCGGTCGGGCAAGGTGCCGTTTCCTTCCGTAAGACTCAATCCGGACACCATTATCGACCTGTTTCCGAAAAAGATGTGGGAGAAGAGCGGTCGGACAGGAAAGGGCCGTGACAACTTAAACCACTTCTGTATCGCATTGAGCAAGGACGCCTGGCAGGACCTCGTGGAGCGACTCCAGGCAAACGCAGTTCCCATAGAGGAAGGTCCGGTATCAAGGTGGGGTGCGCATGGCACAGGCACATCGGTCTATTTTCGGGACCCGGAGGGCAACCTCGTCGAGGCGAGGTATTACGAAGGGGAAAGAGATTCAGAGACATGTCTTCTCGCATCCCAAACGGCTCGGGGAGCTGACCTGCCCGAAGACCGCAGGCGCAGCTCTAGCGCGGTCTGGATATCATCGAGGATGAAAAGATGTGCACGACTGCGACAAACACGTCGTATTCATCAGACTCACAAGCGCAGTCGGATTCCTGCGTAAGAATACCCCTGTCTTCGAGGACACTCCCTTACAATTCCACTCCCAAGCGGTCCCAGACCGATTCGCCCTCTTTGATGCCTACCGGTTTAAGATGCCGATAGGTGGTGAACAGAAAATAGAGCAGGGGCAACACTCCCAGGAGGATGACAATTAAATCGGGAACGACACGGAACGCCGTCAGCGTCATCACGATGGGTCTCTCGAAGAAGGAAGCATCTCTGGCCAACCATAACGCCTGAGAGAAGCTCGTCCATGCCTGGAGCACTCCCACGGGAAACAGCGTTGCCGCCATCATGAGGATCAACCCGCCGTTGAATCCCCAGAACGAGATCTTGAGTATCCGATTGCTCCAGTGGGCCTTGTCCACCATGCCTCTCCAGGAGAACAACAGCAGCGCCATCGAGAGCATCCCGTACACACCGAACAAGGCGCCATGGGCATGGTTGATCGTCAGATAGGTCCCGTGCTCGTAGTAGTTGGCAAGCGGGAGATTGTTCAAAAAACCAAAAACTCCGGCTCCGAGAAAGTTCCAGAAAGATGAGGCCGCCAGGAAGAACAACGGCCATCTGTACGGAAATGCCTCTCCTTCTCGACGGACGGCCCGGTATTCGATCAGGCCTCGAACCACGAGTCCCAATAACGGAATGGGCTCGAGAGACGAAAACACCGACCCTATTGCCAGCCAGAACGATGGTTGACCGAACCAAAAGAAATGGTGAGCCGTGCCAAGGATGCCACTGAAAAAAACGAGAGCAATAGTGAAATACGTCACCAGGAGGGCTGCTCGTGCAGTAGCCAGTCCCATGGTTACCAACAGCAACGCGATCACCGCTATCCCGAAGAACTCGAAGATGCTTTCGACCCAAATGTGAACCACGAACCATCGCCAGTAATCAGCAAGGGTAAAATGCGTGCCTTTCCCGTACAGAAGTCCAAATCCAAAAAAGGCGACCACAAGAACAGCGCTGATCACGTACACCACGATGAGCGAACTGAAATCATCCCGGTGACCCAGCTTGATGTGATGCATGATAGGACGGTACACGATAAAGAGCCATGCGATGAGGCCGATGTAAAGGATGATCTGCCACGCTCGCCCGAGCTCCAGAAATTCCCATCCCTGATGGCCGAACCAGAACCACCAATCGCCCAGAAGACCCTTGATCCCCGCAACCTCTCCGAGGAGGCTCCCTCCCGCGACAATAAGGACTGATACGAAGAGAAGTTGCACCAACGTTCCCTGATGTCTGGGCTCGATCCCGCCGATCACGGGTGCGATATAGATTGCCGAAGCGATCCACGTGGTGAGAATCCAGAATACGGCCAACTGGAGATGCCACGTCTTGGCCCAACTGTACGGTACCCAGTCTGCCACGATCTGCACGTAAAAGCTTGCCGGATGAACCGTGTAGTGGGCCAGAAGACCGCCGACGCAGGTCTGGGCAAGGAACAGAAGCTTGACAACGAGAAAGAACTTTGCCGCTTTGTGCTGGCTCGAAGTCAGCGGCATGTCCACGAGTCGATCGGCCAGCGGGACGCCTTTGGCCGACCCGTACCACAAGCCGTACTGGTGCACGTAGAAAACAAAGATTCCCGCCACGATGAGGAAGGAAAGGAGGCCGCCAAGCGTCCACAGGTAGGTTGCAGTGGTAGGCACGTTGCCCACGCTCCGATCCGCGGGCCAATTATTGGTGTATGTGTAGTCGGAACCGGGTCGCTTGGTTGAGGCCACCCATGCCGTCCAGAAGAAGAAACGGGATATTTGGAGCCTCTGCTTCGGAGACGCGATCGTGTCGGGCAGAAATCCGTACCGTTTTTCCCCCTTTTTGAATGTTTCCTCCCAGTAATGCTCGACTGCCTTGAGCCCGGTGACTTGAGCTTCGGTGAGGGTCAGCACGTTCGTGGCAGGGTCATAGCGATTTTTCCTGATTTCGTGAATCGCTTTGACGCCCACCAGGTCCTTTTGGAGGTCATCCAGGTCGGCATAGGGTTTTCCATAATCCTTTTGCGCAATGGAGTTCCTCACCTTCTCACTTAGCATGTGCAGGCTGGCAGCGGAGAATTCCGGTCCTCTTTGCGTGCCGTGTCCCCACACACTGCCCTGATCCATCAGTCCATGGCTCTGAAACACATCCTGCCCCGCCAGGATGTCCTGTTTGGTGAACAGTACTCCACCGTCAGGTCCCTCCACTTTGCCCGGATAGGGAGCAAGGCGGTGAATCGTCGATACTCCGCCAAGGATGAGAATGACCAGCGTGACCACAAAGCACAAAATGGCAGCCCACTTCAGCGCTGTTAGTGACATAAGCCCCTCCCTGACTTTCCGGAACGGCGTATGCACGATCGACGTCGTACAGACGTCCCGGCTGTTTCGGGTGTACTCCGGCCGGAGTCATCTGATCCCAATCAATGGACGAAACCTGGTTATGTTCTCGTCATGCAAACAGCACGGCCGCTGAAAGCCCTGGTCAATTTGATCTCAAACGGTGGAGAGCCCTTCCCATCTTAACGGTTTTCGAGGTCGCTATCAGTCACGGACAAATTCTCAAACCTCGAAAGCACGACGCGGTTTGTTCATCGAGCTTTCACGGATGCCTGACGTGCGCCCCTTTTCTCAAAGAAATTTTTTCCCTATTTTTTTAGAATATCCGTCCAAAAGTGGCCTGGTCAAGCATAATCTCCCTCCTTGCTCCTCACCGGAGCACGACATGGAAATGTCCGGCCAAGGGCAACTCCGGGTCCACATGAACATGCCGCTTCGAGTCGTGACATCGAGGTAGTGCATGTCGCTGTTGCCGCTCCGCATGGATCCGAGCATATGGCCACATCCTTCAAAAAGACCATCCTCTGCTTGGCAAGCATCGTTCTCTGAGGCAGCGCCTCAACAGGTCCCACGCACGGCATATCTTGTTTCACCGTACTCAGGCGCTGTTGTTTGGGCTTGCCCCAATCGGAATGCCCGAGAGCATCCCACCATCCACCGAGCCCTCCGTCATACGGGCCCCGCGATGCTGCCATGCTGCGTTCGACCGGGGGTCGGGGGAACGTTGCACTTGACCGTGGGGGCTCGATGAGGTACGCTCAGCAAGTTGGAACTACAGGATTTTCTCGACAGCGTAACAACACTTTTGCCACCCTCGGATCTTGTGAAGTACCAGAGGGTGGATTCTTCCGGGTCAAAAGAACCGTCCCCACAGCGGGTGTGCCGTTGAAACACCCGCGAATCGGCGAGACTGCATAATTCATGTCAGCGTTGAAGATGACGTCACCACGACCAGGGTGTTTGCCGGAATTTCAGTTCGAGCGGGATTCCGCGGCTGGGCCGGCCGGTTGTGGCGGCCACCCGTAACTCGCTCATTATTACCGGCGATGGGTATAACGCTGTTGCCTGAGGGCTTCTCGGCGCGGGCAATCAATGTAGGGGGGACCACATGCATTACGATGATCGATTCTGGATCAAGTCGTATGACCCGAGCGTGAGCGCTGACATCGACGTTCCCGAGCGCACGTTGAACGACCGGTTCGAGGAGATTGCCGCGGAGTTTCCTCACAATCCCGCACTGCATTTCATTGGACTGAAACTCACGTATAAGGAGCTGATGGCACATGCCGATCGGTTCGCCCAGGCACTCATAAGCAACGGCTGTGCGCCCGGAGACGTGGTCGGGATCAGCCTGCCCAACACTCCTCAGTATCTCATAGCATTTTTCGGGACTCTCAAGGCAGGGTGCATGGCCACGGGCGTTTCCCCCCTGCTGACCGCGCCTGAACTGGCGTTTCAACTGAAAGACTCCGGAGCCAGGGTGCTGGTTACACTGGACGCGATCTTCGAGCACAGACTTGCCGGTGTGGCCGATGAACTGCCGGACCTGAAGCTGGTCATAGGAACCGGAATTCTCGATTTTTTGCCGGCCTACAAGCGAGTGCTCGGGAGACTGCTCAAGAAAGTCCCTCACGGCACGCTGCGTCCTCTCCGGGACAAGAAATTAATGCGCTTCATGGATATCCTCCGCGCCTATCCCGCTCATCCTCCTCAGGTGAAGGTGCAGCCCCATGACCATTGCCTGCTCCAATACACCGGGGGCACGACCGGCCTGCCGAAAGGCACGGTTCTCACGCACCGCAATATAGTGGCCAACCTGGCGCAGATAGAGGCCTGGATCAAGCCGAGTTATGGCTCGGAAGTGATCCTCTCGGGCTTTCCATTCTTTCACCTGGCTGGTCTCTGTCTGGGGCTCTCGGCCATAGGCGCCGGTGGTGATCAAATCCTGATTCCCAATCCACGGGAAACGAAACACATTGTGAAAGAGATCGCGAGACACAAGCCTACGATACTCGTTAATGTTCCGTCTCTCTACCTGATGCTCCTGGAAACCCCGGGGTTTCGGACGCTCGATTTTTCCGGGTTGAGGGTGGCACTTTCCGGCGCGGCTCCGTTCCCGGTGGAGGCGGTCAACGAGCTGGAAAGGGTAATCGGCGCGGGCAAATTGCTCGAGGTGTATGGGATGACCGAGACCAGCCCGATAGTCACCATGAATCCCTCACTCGGAAAGAAAAAGATCGGCACCGTGGGAATACCGGTACCAGGCACGTGGGTTCGACTGGTGGACCTCGAAACCGGCAGGGAGCAAGTGCCGGTAGGAACGGAAGGCGAGATAGTCGTCTCAGGGCCGCAGGTCATGAAGTGTTACTTCAACAGGCCTGACGAGACCTCGCTGGCCCTCCGGGAGCGTGACGGACGAACATGGCTCCACACCGGAGATGTGGGTCGGATGGATGAAGATGGTTTCATCACGATTGTTGACCGGGCAAAGGACATGTTGAGCGTGGGCGGATTCAAAGTATTTTCCCGTGAGCTGGAAGAGAAGCTTTACCGGCTCCCTGCCATAGAATTGTGTGCGATCATTGGGATTCCCAATCCCAAGAGGCCGGGCAGCGAACTGGTGAAACTGGTGCTCCAGCCGAGCCAGGCGTTCAAGGACCGCGGCGAAAACGAGCTGAAGGACGAAATCCTGGCATTCTCCCGAGAGAACTTCGCGCCGTACAAGGTACCCAAGATCATCGAAATCGTAGATTCCATACCTCTCACCTCGGTCGGCAAGGTGGACAAGCAGGCCCTGAGGATGACTTCGGAGGCTGCAAGCATCTGAGGGCCTTCTTCAAAGCCAATACCGGGCGCTGCGAACCATGGAGACGAGCGTGCCAATCTTTTGTCCCTCGGGGCTCAGCCCCTCGGATTTCAATGATCGGAGGCAAAACAAAA
>JARRRG010000065.1:0-7639 GCA_037380965.1 Deltaproteobacteria bacterium | reverse complement strand
GGGCCTGCCCATGAGGGCTCTCCCGATGGCGAGCATTTGCTGCTCGCCTCCCGACAGGGTCCCGGCCTGTTGTTTCAGCCGATCCTCGAGCAGAGGGAAATACTTGAAAACGCGTTGGAGATCGTCGGATACCGCCCGGTCTCTCCGGGTATACGCGCCCATCATCAGATTCTCGCGCAGGGAGAGCTCGGGAAAAACTTCCCGGCCCTCCGGCACATAAGCGATACCCAGGGGGACGATCTGTTCGGTCTCCAATCGGTCGATCCGCTTGCCCTTGAACCAGATCGTGCCCTTATCAGGTTGATCGTCAAGGTATCCCATAATGGTTTTCAGAGTGGTGCTCTTGCCCGCGCCGTTGGTGCCGAGGATGGCCCGAATCTCGCCGCCCTCGACTTTCAACGAAAGGCCTCGGACAACCATAATCTTGCCGTAATAAATTTCGATGTTTCTCGTTTCAAGCATATGGGAAAACCGCACGAGCGCACCCCTGAATCGAGAGACTCAGGACGCCCGGTCTATTCCTCTCCGAGATAGGCTTCGAGGACTTCAGGATGATTCTGGACCTCCTCGGGAGAGCCCTGTACAAGCTTTGATCCAAAGTTGAGCGCCAGCACTTCATCGGATACGTCCATCACGAGACCCATGTCATGTTCCACCATGATCACCGTGATCTGAAATTCATCCCGGATGTCCTTGATCCAGAACATCATATCTCGTTTTTCTTCCTGGTTCATGCCGGCCGTGGGTTCGTCGAGAAGGAGCAGAGAAGGCTCCATCGCAAGGGCTCGCCCAAGTTCCACCAGCTTCCGCGTTCCGTACGGAAGAGCCGCCACCGGGACATCCCGCGCGGCCTCGAGCTCAAGAAGCTCAATGATCTTCTCAACATGTTCCCGATGACGCCTCTCCTCTTTGGCCGCGGGGAAATTTCTCCCGAAAAAAGACGCGCCGGCAAATACGCCGGTTTTCATATGAATGTGACGGCCGAGAAGGAGATTGTCCATGCAGCTCAGATGTGCGAAAAGCTCGATGTTCTGGAACGTTCGGGCGATCCCCATGCGGGCGGCCTGATACGGCTTCTTTCCCACAATCTCCTTGCCCCGAAACCGGATGCTGCCGGAATTGGGACGGTAGATTCCCGTAATGCAGTTGAAAACGGTGGTCTTCCCCGCGCCGTTCGGCCCGATAATCGAGAAGATTCGGCCGCCTTCAACATCCATGGAGACCCGGCTCAGCGCGGCCAGGCCCCCAAAGGAGATCGATAGATCTTTTATTGACAGCAATGCCATGATTTGATTGGGTCACCTCTCGGAATCATCGGGAGCCCCGATTCGCTTACATTCGATCTTCACGTCAGTGTTGGGACGAGATCGTCGGCCGGCACAGGCGTACGGATTAGATCGCGGTGCTACCCCTTGAGCCATTTCCCCTCTTCCTTGAGAAACGTGAACGTGCTCGTGTGTTCCGTGTCCACTCCTCCTTTGGCGGAAAGGACCACATGGACCCTGACCACACCGATCTTGTCGACATGAGGCATGGTTTTCCTGTCCGGGTTGTCGTAAATGTCCACCACTTCTTCAATCGTGTAACTCTTCACGCGAATAGGATTCGATCGAACAAACTCTTCATAGAAGGGGTAGGAGTACATGCGTTTGAACTTGGACGACGGCGCCAACATCTCCCATACCTTGGCATGGTCGCAGGCCATTTCGGCTGCAAAATAAGCCCGGACTGCTTCACGTAATTTTTTGTCCTCGTCGGTGCCTGCGACCGCCAGACCGACCAGCACAGTAGTGGCGAGCAGGCATACAAGCAATCGAATTGCCATTACACGCATTGGGTTGCAGTCCTTAAATAACACTCCGTTCAAAGCCTCTTCGTAGAGCGGCCGCGGTTATGCCGACCATGGCGTCACGCGGCGTTCTTCATGCCCATTTCCCAAGAGGGAGATGGACACGCCGGGAGCCGAAGTTCTTTTTGTGCCTGGTTCTCCCATCCCTTCAATCCATGGAAGAAGATATCATACCTTCCGTTCGAAATGTTTCACGAAGAGGCCCGAAGGCTTCACACAGAGAATCAACACGATCACGATAAACGCGACCACGGACTTGAATTCCAGCGACACATAGCCGCCAAAGAAATTCTCTATCAAACCGAGAAGATAACCACCCAGGGCCGCTCCAGGAAGACTCGTCATACCTCCGAGCACCGCCGCGGCAAATCCTTTGAGCATCGGATCGAGCATCATATTGGGATCAAGCGTGGTAATCGGCGCGATAAGCATCCCGGCCACCGCGCCGGTTACCGAACTCAGACCCCAGGTGAATGTCAAGATGCGTCGCGTGGGAATCCCCATGGCCCGGGCAGCGAAACTGTTCTGCTGCACCGCCTTCATGGCCACTCCCATCCTGGTGAAACGAAAGAACAGGAAGAGCAGAAGCATGATGAGGAGACTGGTGACGAAGGTCCAGATATTGATCTCGGTGATCATTACGCCTCCCGCCATGAAGCCGCTGTACTCGGAAAAAGGAACGGGAAACGGATTCTGACTCGCTCCCCACTTCCAGCCGGCAAATCCGTAGAGAATCATCTCGGCCCCGAGTGTGATGACGATCAGGCCAAGAATAGTGGGATCCTTTGCCGGCCTCAAAAAGGCCAGTTCCAGAATCATCCCGAGGACGAGCGCGAAGAGGAGGGTAAGAGCTACGGACGGCCAGAACCCGAGGCCATAGGTATCGATCAGGGTATAGGCCACGAACGTTGCCACCATGGCCATCTCTCCCTGAGCGAAATTGGGGACCTCCGACGTCTTGTAAATGATTACCATAGCCAGGGCGATGAGCGCGTAACACGCCCCTACAGAAAGACCTCCTATGCTCAGATCGAATAAGAAGCTCATCAGGTGTCACCTAGAAGGGCCACATTCTCCAGTAACGTTTGATGCGGAGATAGATCCCGTTGATGCCGAAAGGCTCGAATACGACAATGCCGATCATGATACCCCCGAAGACGATGCTCTGAATGTTGGGCAATCCCTCCGGAGTGAAATATCTGTTTGAAATGTCCAGGAGAAAAGGACCCACAACAGGCGCCTCCTGGATGATCTGGAGTTTCAGTTGCAGGTAGGTGAGCAGAGCCGCGCCCAATATGGACCCCATCACTGATCCGAGACCGCCCACGATGACCATGGCCAGAAAGGTAATCGAGAGGATCAAATTAAAGCTCCCCGCGCTGACATACTCGAGGGCAAACGCCATCAGAGCCCCTGCTATCCCGGTGTAAAATGCACTGACCGCGAATGCGAGCGTCTTGTACCATATCAGATTAATCCCCATGGCCTCGGCTGCGATCTCGCTGTCCCTTATTGCGACAAACGCTCGACCCACCCTGGTTTTCAGTAAGTTGAGCGCGCCGACGGTCAAGAGCACAGTGATGCTCATAATAACCACATATTGCTGCGCGCTTGTCTCAGCCACAAAGGCTCCCAAGGACATTCTCGGCGCTTCAATGCCCATGTGCCCGCCGGTGAAATCCGAATGGCCGATGATTTGGGTGACTGCCATGCCGAACGCGAGCGTAGCTATGGCCAGGTAAGGACCTTCCAATCTCAGTGACGGAAGTCCAAGCAGAAAACCGAAGAGGGCCGAAACAAAGCCCGCGACGGGTAAAGCTATAAAAAAAGGCGCGCCCGTGTTGATCATTAACAGCACGCAGGTATATGCGCCAATGGCAAAGAAACCCGCATGACCAAGCGAGATCTGACCGGTGTATCCCATCAGGATATTCAGGCCGATGGCAACAATCGCGTTGATCGCTATGAGATTCACGATGTAGATTGTGTAATCGCCGACCAAAAAAGGCAGCGCAACAAGAACGGAGAAAAAGAGAAGCGTTGCAACGAGGACGGTTTTGGTCCTGAAAAGTTGAATGTCCTCATAATAGTCGCGCTTCATGTCCATATCGGACCCCTGACGGGGCGGACCCTGACCGATCCACCCGCTGGAACGGCATACTGACTTTTTTGCACAGCGGAGATACCACGACGCTATGAAGGGTAAGGAGCTTGTTTAACAGGCTTTCTCGACATTGTCAAGGAAAACCCCCCGGCGTGAGAGCCGGTCAACAGACAGTCCCGCTTTCCGCTCTGCTGCAGAGCGGCTCTGATGTTGAAGCCCAAACCGACTCCGGGATTAGGTTTCTCTTTACTGCGGGAAGCTGCTTGGGTAAATTAAATGTGTCGGTAGGGAAAACGCCCCAACCGCGCCGGAGTTGTGCCCGGCGCAGGCCATGAGCAGAAGGTACCGATGGCCGGAGATCGCGAAAAAATAAAGGAAAGTTTTCTCGAGGAATTGTCGGAAACGTGGCTCAAGGTCAATGAACTGGAAACATGGATAGCTGACTCCGCCCACCTGGAAGAACGTCTCACCAAGATCATCGAATGTCTGCTCTGCTTCGGGAATAATTCCCTGGAAAACATCAACCGACTCGCCGCCCTCTGTGGAGAGCTGATGGGGGCCACCTATGTGGTGTACGAGCGTCTTGAAGAGGCCGCGCTGAACCCGGTGGCTGGGTGGAATATGCCTGCGGATTACCAGCCGATCGATAAGAAGCTCAGGAATGTCTGCTGGAATGCGATCAAGCTCGTCGGTAGCAGATGCATAGTTATTCGTGATTTGGACCAATCAACGCACGCTCGTATCGATCCGAACGTCGATCGACACAAGCTGAAAACGGTTGTCGGAAGGGCTGTTCGACTGGGCGACATCCCCATAGGCTCGATCTGCACTTTCTACGATGAAGATCATGCACCAACCGCGCTGGAAGAAGCGTTGATGGGGGTGATCGCCTGGGCGATCGGCAGGGAAGAGAAGCGCTCACAAACCGCACGACAAACAGTCGTACAGCAGGAGCCTTTTCGGACAATCTTCGAGACGTCTCCGGAAGCCATCTTCGTCAAGAACGAGAATTTGCAGTACACCCAGGTGAATCGCGCCGCGGAACGGTTTTTCGGCAAGTCCTCTTCGCAGATGATAGGGAAAACCGATACCGAATTGTATGGGGAGACCGCCGGGTCGCGCTCGAAACAAGTCGAGAATCGTGTTCTGAACGGAGCGCTCGTTGAGCAGGAAATGACGGTGCCCATAAAGGGGACTTCAACCACCTTTCATGCTGTCCTCACTCCGCTGCGGGATGATAAGGGCGAAGTTGCAGGACTGTACGGAATCGCCCGGGACATGCGAGTCCAGGCACAGGCCGAGCAAGCCCTCCTCGAGAGCCGACAAATGTTGGACAATATTTTGTCCCTATCTCCCGAGGGGATCAGCTTTGTGCAAGAAGGTAAGCTGAAATGGTCGAACCAAGCCATGGCCGAGATGTTCGGCTATGACAGAGAGGAAGAATATCTGGGCCAGAAACTGAGTGAATTTTATTCCTCAGAAGGTGAGTATAAGCGAGTTCTCAAAATCGTCTTCGCAACTTTCCAGGAGCACCAGACGGTTGCGACCGAAGCTCGATTCAAACGGAAAGACGGCTCCATCTTCGAAGGCAGTATCAAGGTGCGAATCCTGGATCCTCGCAATCCCCAAAAGGGAACCATCGCCACGATTAGTGACATAACGCACCGCAAGCGGGCCGAGCGAGCACTCAAGGAGAGTGAAGAGCGGTACCGTACGCTTGTTGAGGAGAGTTTTGACGGTATCTTCGTGCAGAAGAGAACAAAGATCGTTTTTGCCAACAGCCGTTTACACAAAATGCTCGGATACGCCCGGGGAGAGCTTGAAGGGAAGGAGCACTGGCGGGTGTACCACCCCGACTATCAAGAAATCACACGGCAAAGGGCTCAGGCCCGCATGCGCGGTGAATCGGTTCCTTCCCGGTACGAGGTGAGATTGCTGCGGAAGGATGGCTCCTCATTCGAAGGAGAAGTCAACGCTCGAGCGATCAGTTTTGGAGGAGAGCCGGGCGTGCAGGTGTGGATCAGGGACATCACCGAGCGGAAGCGCGCGGAAGAGGAGCTTGTCAGGTTAGAGAAGCTCGAATCCACCGGAATTCTCGCCGGCGGCATAGCCCATGACTTTAACAACATTCTTACCGCAATCCTGGGAAACATTTCCCTTGGCAAGATATATGCTCAGCCGGGAGATAAGATCTTCCACAGACTCGAAGAGGCCGAACAGGCATGCCATAGAGCCCGGGGTTTGACTCAGCAACTGCTCACCTTTTCCAAAGGCGGCACGCCGATTAAGAAAGCCCTCCTCATCACCAACGTCGTTAAAGATTCATGTGAATTTGCCCTCCGAGGATCCAATGTCCGTTGTGAGCTCCGTATGCCCGACGATCTCCTCGCGGTGGAGGTCGACGCGGGTCAGCTCGGCCAGGTCATCAATAACCTGGTGATTAATGCCGACCAGGCCATGCCGCAGGGAGGGGTAATCCGGATATCTGGACAAAATGTAGAGGTGACCGGGGAAGCCGGGCTTCCGTTGCCGCATGGAAGCTATGTGAAAATTTCGATCACGGATGAAGGAGTCGGCATACCGCCGGAGTGTATTCCGAAAATTTTCGACCCCTATTTCACTACCAAAGACGGCGGAAGCGGCCTCGGACTGGCTACGGCCTACTCGATCATCAAGAACCATCACGGAATGATAACCGTCGAATCCGCGCCGGATAGCGGCACCACGTTCCACATTTATCTGCCGGCATCACGGCAGACAGCGATAGCTGGCGCTGATTCCAAAGACGAACCGTTTAGGGGCAAGGCGAAAATCCTGCTCATGGATGACGAGGTGGCTATACGGGAAGTCGCAGGGGAGTTGCTCGCTCTGATAGGCTACGAAGTGGAATTTGCTGAAGACGGGGCCGAGGCAGTGGAAATGTATCGGAAAGCCAAGAACTCCTCCGCACCGTTCAATGCGGTGATCATGGACCTCACCGTACCGGGGGGAATCGGCGGCAAAGAAGCCCTCGATAAGTTGCGTGCAATCGATCCGGAGATAAAAGCAATCGTATCGAGCGGCTATTCCAATGACCCCATCATGGCGAACTACCGAACCTACGGATTCAGCGGCGTCGTCGCCAAACCCTATAGTGCCGAAGATCTCGGCAAAGCTCTCAGCAAGGTTCTCGACCGACGTAGCTGAAACGTTCGGAAGAACCGTCATCAGATGAGGGCCCTGCCCAACTTCCTCCATTAAACGCGTCGCAGTCCCAAACCGTGTTTCATAGGGATTCTCAACAATTTTGTTGGAATGCTCGTTCGCAGGGGACGCGCAATCTCATGGTTGCATCGAGAATGGTGCGGCCTGGAGGGCAGAGAGTCTCCCCCCTTCTATCGCTTAACTTGCATTCTCAAACGGTCGAAGAGGGCTCGAAGACATACCCCACACGTTCATGGGAACGAATATAAAGTCTTTGAATTACGATAAATGAGGATGGCAAGGGCCCGCGTCATCTGTACCGTTCGTCCAACCGTTGCTTCCCGGACCGCCCGCGCTCAGCTCTCGAGCCGAGGGGATCCCGCGTAACGGGGGTTCCGTACATAATAGTAAGCAAGGCCGTCTCCGCGTCCAACGGCGTTCGGTACTGCTCAGCTTGGGCTCTCATGCGAGCCGCCTGGAGAGTGGCACCCGCGATCGCGTTG
>JARRRG010000064.1:13419-16719 GCA_037380965.1 Deltaproteobacteria bacterium | reverse complement strand
CGGAAAAGCACGGACGTGAAGGTATAGATTTTTTCCCTTTGACCGTTGACTATCTGGAAATGACCTATGCCGCGGGCAAAATTCCCGGCGGGTTCTTTAAGAGAGAAGGGCGTCCCACGGAAAAGGAGATTCTCACCTCTCGGTTCATCGATCGTCCCATACGCCCGCTGTTCCCCAAAGGCTTTACCTCGGAAACGCAGATCATCGCCACCGTGCTTTCGTCGGACGGAGAGCACGAGCCGGACATACTCGCCATCAACGCAGCTTCCGCGGCTTTGCACATCTCGGACATCCCTTTTAACGGCCCTATCGGCGCGGTGCGAGTCGGGAGGGTGGACGGCAATCTGATCATCAATCCTTCCCCCATCGAAGACTCCTATGCGGATCTCAACATGATTGTCGTGGCAGGACACGAGGGAATCGTGATGGTCGAGGGAGGCGCGGATCGGGTCAGCGAGGAAATTGTCCTCGAAGCCATTTTCATGGCCCATGACGAAATCTTGAGGATCCTTGAAGCACAGGAAGACCTTCGCAGAAAGGCAGGAAGACCGAAGAGAGAGATTCCACCGGTGGTCCTGGACACCGAGTTGATCGATAAGATCAGGAATGAATGGGGCTCGCAAATTGAGGGCGCATTTGAGATTCACGAGAAGCTGGCACGGCACGCGGCTCTCGAAGAGATCTACGGCAACATCCTCGAATCATTAGGCGAAGAGGGGGAGATCCGACGCCAGGAAGTGCTCGGCTATCTCGAGACCATCGAGGGTGAATACATCCGAAAGATGATCCTGGAGAAGAACGTCAGGATCGGAGGTCGCTCCTTTACCCAGATACGGGATATCTCCTGCGAAGTAGGCATGCTTCCGCGTACCCATGGCAGCGCCCTGTTCACCAGAGGAGAGACGCAGGCCCTGGTTATCGTCACACTCGGAACCTCGTCTGACGAGCAGAAGATCGAAGCCCTCGACGGCGAGACCTACAAGTCGTTCATGCTCCACTACAAATTCCCCCCCTTCTGCGTGGGCGAAGTGAAGTTTCTCAGGGGCCCCTCCCGGCGTGAAGTCGGCCACGGGGCGCTCGCGGAACGTGCCGTGGCGTACCTCCTTCCGAACGATGAAGACTTCCCCTATACGATTCGCATCGTGTCCGAGATACTCGAGTCCAATGGATCGTCTTCCATGGCCACGGTATGCGGCTCCTCCCTTTCGCTCATGGACTCCGGCGTTCCCATCGCGGAGCCTGTGGCCGGAATAGCCATGGGACTGTTCAAGGGTGGCGAGCGCGTTGCGGTGCTTTCGGACATCATTGGAGACGAAGACCATCACGGCGATATGGATTTCAAAGTCACCGGCACGCACGACGGTGTAACCGCGCTCCAAATGGACATTAAGATCGACGGCATTACACGGGAAATCCTCACCCAGGCCCTGTTCCAGGCGAGAGACGGACGCCGGCACATTCTCGAAGAAATGAACAAGACCATCTCTGAGCCCAGGAAAGAGATATCCCCGTACGCGCCGAGAATATTGGTGATGTACGTCAATCCGGACAAGATTCGAGACATTATCGGACCGGGCGGGAAGGTCATACGTGCCATACAGGAAGAGACCGGCACAAAGATCGAGGTGGACGACAACGGAAAAGTGCTCATCGCCGCCCTGGACATGCAGGGAGCCGAGGAAGCCAAACAGGAAATCAAGAAACTCACCCGGGAAGCCGAACTGGGAAAAATCTATATGGGAATAGTGAGAAAGGTGACCGATTTCGGCGCGTTCGTCGAGATCTTCCCCGGAACCGAGGGTCTCGTGCATATCTCCCAGCTTGAACCGACCCGCGTCCGAAAGGTTACCGACGTTGCCAAGGAAGGTGACCGTTTCCCCGTAAAGGTGATCGGCATCGACGGCCAAGGAAAGATAAAGCTTTCCCGCAAGGACGCGATCGGCAAGACGCCGGATGAATAAAACCCGACGAACTGTGATCTCTCCGCCTGTAACCAGGTACGAAGAAGCGCACACGTACCGCAAGACCACTCTGGATAATGGTCTCAGGATCATTACCGAAGAGGTTCCCTACTTCCAGTCCGTTTCACTGGGCATCTGGGTCCGCTCCGGTTCCCGATTCGAAGCGCCCGGGGTAAATGGAATCTGCCATTTCATCGAACACATGCTCTTCAAGGGGACGCACCGCCGCTCCGCGTACGCGATTGCACGGGAGATAGACTGCGTGGGTGGCGTGCTGAACGCCTTTACGAGCAAGGAGCTGACTTCCTTCTACTGCAAGGTCACGGACGAGAATTTGGAGCTCGCCCTGGACCTCCTCACCGACATTTTCCTCAACGCGTCTTTCCCCGAAGATGAGATCGAGCGGGAAAAGCAGGTGATCTGCCAGGAGATCCACCAACTGGAAGACTGCCCGGAAGACCTCGTGCACGAAATCCTGGGGAACCGATTCTGGAGCAACGATCCACTGGGACGACCCATACTGGGGACGGTCCCCAGTATTGTGAATCTCGATCGCGACACGGTCATGGCGTTCAAGCGAGACGCGTATTCTCCTGAAGAAACCCTCGTCTGCGCGGCCGGGAAACTCGAGCACGACCACTTGGTTGAGTTTATCGAGCGAGTCATGGGTGAGGTGCCTCGCGGCTCGGCTCGGGAAGCCCCGGGCGAGCCCGCGCTGGAATCCTCGTCGGTTATTGTCAATCGTGATCTGGAGCAGGTGCATATTTGTCTGGGCGCCCGCGGTCCCAGTGCCGTCGCGGAGAGCCGTCACTCGGGGTTCGTCCTGAATACCATCCTGGGCGGGGGAATGAGCTCACGGCTGTTTCAGGAGGTCAGAGAGAAGAGCGCGCTGGCATATTCCGTGTACTCATTTCTGTCCTCATTCTCGAACACCGGCCTGTTCGGGATATACGCGGGATGCGACCCCGCGCGGGCCGACGAGCTCCTCAAGATTGTCAAGCAGGAGAACGAGCGATTGATAACTACGATCACCGAGGAGGATATGCAAACCGCCAAGAACCAGATCAAAGGGAGCGTTGTCCTCGCAATGGAATCATCCGAAACGCGGATGAACCGACTGGCCAAAGGTGAGTACTACTTCGGCAGATATGTGTCGATGGAAGAGGTCATCGAGGCGATCGACGAGGTCACGCTCAGTGACTTGTCCTCCCTGGCCGAAGAGACGATCAATTCAGAACCCCTTACCCTTGTCGCACTC
Source organism: Deltaproteobacteria bacterium (assembly GCA_037380965.1). Lineage (GTDB taxonomy): Bacteria > Desulfobacterota > Desulfomonilia > Desulfomonilales > Desulfomonilaceae > JARRRG01. The sequence goes on along the minus strand of JARRRG010000064.1, from coordinate 13,500 downwards.
GGGCCGGTGGACGAGGACAGCGACCTCTTCAGCCTCTTTCACGGGTAAGTCCAAGGCCGCGTCAATTTCCCCCGCGCGGTC
>JARRRG010000064.1:3940-13410 GCA_037380965.1 Deltaproteobacteria bacterium | reverse complement strand
GTGGGGCTCGACGCTCCGAATCTCAACCTTTCGCGCCGCGGTGTCTATCGAGAGGGAAACGTTTCTGAGACTCTTTGCCCCCAGAAGGTTCGATAATTGCTTATGGTTGCCCGCAAACACGTGTAATTCCATGTTGCCGAGCGGCAAATTGAAGAGAAAGGCATCTTTTGCCAGATACCTGGTGACGAGATGAGTTGAGCCGTCCGCTGTCATCACCTTTCCCATTCCGATCTTCTCTACTTCGGTCTCTTGTTGGATACTCTCCAGGAGGGCCTGGCTTACGAGGGTGTGGGTCGCGCCGGTGTCCAGCAGGAAGCGGTGAGGCTTTCCGTCCCTGCCGAAGCGGAGCTGGACAAAGATGTGCCCGTGCTCGCCAATGGGAATCGAAACGCGGTCCGGGCCTGAAAACAACACGGAAAGCGCCGTGAGAACCTTGCGCGCAACTTTGGAGGTTTGAGCATCCGGGTGCATTCTGAGGGCCTTCTTGGCATCCCGCCGCGCTCTGCGTATGTCATCTTTTCGCAGGTACGCGAGGGCTCTGCCCGCGTAGGCAAACGCGGACTTACCGTCGAGCTGCAGAGCCTTGTTAAAATCGCTGACAGCCTTGTCATATTCCCCCAACTTCATGAAGGTGATCCCACGATTGGCAAAGGACAGGGATCGCAATTCCATGTCTTTGTGGTGGGCCTTGATGGCCGACGTGAAATCTTTCAACGCTCGTCGATTTCGCTCCCTGCGCAGGTTGATCATCCCCCGAAGCTGCATTGCCGAAGCCCGCATCGCGCCGTCAAGCGCCGGGAAGCTCAGGACGCGGCGTATATCTTTCCACGAGCTTTTGAGCTCACCCATCCGGTAGTAGGCGCGTGCCCGTGCAAGCAGCACGACCTGAGCGTTTTGCTCATCGGCTTTCAGAAAGAGCAGAGCTCTCGAAAACGCTTTGAGCGCCTTATCGTATTCAGCCTTCCGGAGACTTGCCTTGCCCTGCTCAAACAGAGCGTAGGGATCAGGTTCCGCGGCCGGGACCACGGCCGAGACCCCCAGAATGAGAGCCATGCTTACGAGCGAACAGAGCCACCATCGCGTGCAGCCCCTCCGTCTCTGACACGATCTTTGGGGCGATTCACCTCGCAACACCGGGCCGGCATTTTTGAAACCGATAAACGCCAAAACGTATCGAACCTCCACGGAGTCCCGACTCGGGAGATCAGCGCCACAGGACCGGGGGACGCGAGCTCATTTTTTCGTACGGCCCCGGAACCATTCGATCGTCTCTTCCAGCTCGGCCAATTCTCGACCGGAAAACTTCCTCAACAAGGGGAGAAGCCGTTGGGAAAGCCAAAACCTCTCTTCTTCCTGAGCCGCGGAGGCAATGGCGAGAACATCGTGCAGAATGTCTTTGATCACTCGAAGCTGATCCAATATGGAATCAGCCACCACGGAATCGAGCTTCCGCTGTTTGACGTCGAGGATACTGACTACCTTGGAGAAGTCAACCGACGGGTTGACCAGTACGGGAATGCCTGATTTGATGATTGCGGATGCCTGCACCTCGGACAACAGGTATCCGCGGTCAAGCTCATCACGCTGAAACGATGGATGGATCTCTCTGAGCTGAACGCCGGTCCTCACGTCAAAGAGCTCGACCGTGAACTGATTCTCTTCGTCTCCTCGCTCGTGAGAGACCCGAGCCAGGATAGTTCCGTCCCGGATGAGAATGAAATCGTAGCGGTCCTCCTCGGTCATAAGTACATCATATCACGGCACAGGAGGTTGGCCACCCGTGATTTTTCCCCCTCAGGCTGACCGCGGGAGCGGGACAATCCCGGTAACGGGAGAGCGCTCCCGATTACGTCGCGGGCTATCCGGGGCGCAGCCGCGAAGGAATTCCGACAGAAACCTCGGCCAGTTCTTCTGCCGAGGTCTCCAAGCGCGCACTTCGGAACGCAAGTCCCCGTCCCACGATCTTTCCAGGAAGCGGATTGGAAGGGCGTTTCGGCTATATTTTGCTTTACTTTGCACGGGGGCACGGTTACGATCGCGCCGATTGAGACAATGGATTCCGATCTGCCATGAAAATCAAGCGACTTGAAATAAAAGGTTTTAAAAGTTTTCCGGATAAGACCGTCCTCGTGTTCAAGCCGGGAATAATCTCTATTGTCGGTCCCAACGGATGCGGCAAAAGCAACGTATTTGAGGCCATTCGATGGGTGATGGGGGAGCAGAGAGTCCGTGTCCTGAGAAGTAAGAGGATGGACGATGTCATCTTCAACGGCTCCGACTCGCGAAAGCCGGTGGGAATGGCTGAGGTGCGGATGGTGCTTTCCAACTCGGACCGTATGGGACCGCCATCCATGGCAGACTACGATGAGATTATGATCTCGCGGCGCCTCTTCCGAGACGGGCAATCCGACTATGAAATCAACAACATCCCCTGTCGCCTCTCTGATGTGACGGATTTCTTCCTGGATACGGGTGTGGGGAGAAACTCGTACGCGATCATCGAGCAGGGTCGCGTGGATATGGTCGTGGCATCGAAGCCCGAGGATCGCCGGGTCTTGATCGAAGAGGCCGCGGGGATCAACCGGTACAAGGCGAGGAGAGAGGCCGCGATCAAGAAGCTGGAAAAGACGCGACAAAACCTCCTGCGCATCTCTGACGTTATCGGCGAGGTCCGGCGTCAGAACACCTCCCTCAAGAGGCAGGCATCACGCGCGGAGCGCTATCGCAAGCTCCACGAGCAGTTGAAGGAGATGGACATCCAGCTCCACGCATACCGATGCGCGGACCTTCAGGAGCAACACAAGCGATTGACCCACGAGCTGGATAGGAATCGCTTGCTGCTCGCCCAAGCGGAAGCGCACTTCTCCTCTGCGCAGGCGGCACTGGAAAAGGAGCGCTTGAAGGCGCTGAATACGGAGAAGACCCTGAAAGAGCTCCTCGAGGCACGCCACCGAATCGATGTGGAGCTCGCCTCCATCAGAAGCCGCATCGAAACATCGGGAATCTCAGTCTCACAGCTTGCCGAATTTCAAGCGCGTTCACTCGTGGAAATGAAAACCCTTGACGAAAAGAGCGAGCAAGCGCACGCAAGCCATGCACGGCTGGAAGGGGACAGGTCGGTCTTGCTCGACCAAGTGCAGCAAGCGAGACAAGACCTCAACAAGACCGTCGAAGAGATGCAGGCAGCCGATCGAGTCCTCAATGAACAGAAAAAACATCAGGACCAACTCAGGGACGACATGTTCCGCGCACTTCAGCAGATCGCGGAGGAGAAGAATCTCAAAGAAAGCCTGATAAAGCGCGGGAACGAAATTCGCCACGACCTCGATAGGATTGAACAGGAAGCCACCGAGCTCGCGGCGTCTCTCGCGGACGAACGACGCGCGATGCAGGAATTGGAGGAAAAAGCCGGCGAGCTCAAGAAGATGCGACGAGGACAGACCGAACACAAGCAACGGCTTGTCACCCATCGGCACGAGGTCCTGGACCGTATCGCATCGCTGCGGGAACAGTTGGCCGGCAGCGAGACTCAATTGGCTGCAAAAGGCGGCCGCCTCGAATCCCTCCAGGAGATGCAGAATAATTACGCGGCCTACGGTGAGGGAGTGCGCTTTCTCATGAAGGACCGGGACCTCCTGGGGAAAAACGCGCTCCTCGGACCACTGGCCGAGATCATCGATGTCTCCCCGGAGTTCCAGAAGGCGCTGACAGCCGCGCTCGGCGAGCGCCTCGGCCATATCGTCGTCCCTTCACCGAGAGAAGGGGCAGAGGCGGCCGGGAGACTCGACGAAGCCGGCGCGGGGAGAACGACCTTCATTCCCCGCTGCCCGCGTTCAGGCACCGACGGGAACGCGGACGGAGTTCCGGAAGGCCTGTCAAGCCTGAAGGAGATGGTGCGCCTGCCGGAAGGATTCGAGGGGCTCCGGGATTTTCTCCTGAGCCGGTGCTTTGTCGTGGACGACATCCGCAAGGCCGTGGAAATCTGGGAGAGTAACGGCATCAATGTCGATCTCGTGACCCCAAAAGGCGAAATGCTGAATCGTTATGGCGAGATAACAGGAGGCTCGCCGGAGACGGTGAGGGGCGACGTATTCGAAAAGAAACGGGAGATCGCACAACTGCAACGAGAGACAGCCCTTCTTGAAAAAGAGATCGGTGAGCTGCGATCCTCTCTGAAACAGTGGGAAGAGAAGCTCGAGACGGTGAACGAGCAGATTCAACAGGCCGACCGTTGCATGAATGACATCAATGTAACTGAAGCCCAGATCACCAAGGACCGGGAAGGCCTCGAAGCGCAACTGGAACGATCCGAGAGAAGACTGGCCGTGCTGGGACTGGAAAAGCAACGACTCGCAAAAGAATCGGATGACCTGGGTAATCGAGTCGCGGAGGCAGATGAGAGACTGGCTCTGCTCGAGACCGAACGAGGGGCACGGGAACGTGAGAAGGAGGATGCGCTATCCAGGATCGAGCAACTGTCCCAGGCCTTCCAGCAGAAATCATCGGAATCGGGAGAGATACGGGTCCGCCTTGCCCAGCTTGAGGAACGAAGCGTCTCCCTTGAAAAGGAGTGCAAAGCGGCAGGTGAAGCTACCGAACAACTCGCAACGCGACTCGCCGAGCTTACGGAAGAAATGGAGCGAAAGGCTGTCGAACAACACAGGCTTACCCAGGGGATTGAAGAAGCCAAGGGCCGCGAAAAGGATCTCATGCGACAACATGAAGCTCAGGCCGAGGAAATTGAGCTGCTCGAGGGCGCGTCCGCTCAAGCCGCCGTCGCGGTGAAAACGCTGGAAGCAGACCTGGCCGGCTCGGAAAACACGGTCCGCAAACTCACCCAGAACGACCACCACGTCGAGATGGAATCGCTTCGCGTCGAACAAGCCCTCGGGGCTGTGGTGGAGAAAATAGTTGAACGCTATCAGGTGGACCCGAGAACGGTGCCCGCGCCACCCACACCGCCGGATGAAATCAAGGTCACTGAGATCAGACAGAAACTCGATGCGATGGGTGAGGTGAACCTCGCCGCGATTGCGGAAAGCCGCGAAACCGAAGAACGACTCACCTTTCTCCTGGAACAGGAAGACGACCTCAAAAAAGCGGTCGATTCGTTGTACAGCACGATTAACAGGATCAACAAGACCACCCGGGAACGTTTCCAGAAGGCCTTCGACAGCATCAATGAGAAGTTCCGGGATATCTTCCCGTTTCTCTTCAGAGGCGGGGAAGCGCGCCTTGAGCTCACCGACGAGGAAGACCTGCTGGAAACCGGCGTGGATATCATGGCGCGTCCACCAGGCAAGAGGATTCGGAACATGGACCTCCTCTCGGGTGGAGAAAAGGCTTTGACCGCGGTGGCACTCATCTTCTCCATCTTTCTTACCCGGCCTTCGCCCTTCTGCCTGCTCGACGAGGTGGACGCCCCCCTCGACGAATCCAACATCGTCCGCTTCAACGAATTGCTGGGAAAGCTGGCCGAGCAGACGCAGTTCCTGACAATCACGCATAACAAGCGAAGTATGGAGCAGGCCGACACTCTCTACGGCGTTACCATGGAAGAGCCCGGCACTTCCTCGGTGGTATCCGTCGAGTTCATGGATTAAACGGCTGTTCCTCCCCCCCGGACACCGATCCCCCCAGATCCTCCAGGCCGCGCAAGCGCTTTTGTCGATGAGGAAGAGGCTTCCGATGTACCGGTATCTTATGGAGCGTCCGGTCGGGGTCCGATGAATTTTGCTTGACAAAATCACCTTAAGATTATATTAGTTGCAGAGATTTCATAATGTAGTTTTATCAATATTTTTCATAATATGCTGAAAAATATAACAAAAAAGTTTCTACTGCTTTCCTGGCTCACCCTCTTCTGGTTTGTGCTCCTCGGAAACGTCCATGCCTGGGAAGTGCCTGCATACCTGCGGTTACAGTCCGGTGTCAGGCTTTGGTTCAGCCAGATTGACGGGGATCTCATTCAGAACGATCGCACGAAGATAGGCCTCATCGACAACCTCGGCATGAAGAGGGATCAGCTCGTGTGGGAGTATTTTGTGAGCGCCCGGGTGCAGAACATCCATCAGGTGAGGCTTCGCATCGAGCCTTCCACGCTGTACGATCAATCGACGAGCAACTCCGATCTTAAGATACGCAATTTCCGGATCGGTTACGATCTGGACTTCTACATGACCCCCCAGGCCCTCGTCGGGCTCAACGCGGACCTCGATGTGATGACGCTTCGGTCGGACGTCAACCATGTGAGGGTAGGGAACATCGTCTTCAATTACGGTGACGACAAGACCCGCGTGATTCCCGCGCTGGGATTGCACGGCACCTTTTACCCACTGCTCCCGGGGGTGGCGCTTCGGCCCAATGTTTCCACCCGTTTGAACTGGTGGGATTATGAGTCTGTAGGAACGTGGGACTGGGAGATCGCAACCGGCGTGGACATTCCCGTCAACCCTCTCTGGACCTGGTCGATAAATGGGGGATACCGGATCTGGAACATTCGCCTCAAGAGGGACTACGATGAGGTCGATGTCACCCGAAGAGGCTTCTTCATCGAGACCGCAGTCCTCTTCTAACAAGTGGTCGTGGTCGGTTGGGGGATCGTCCCGTTCGTGAACGGGGCTGCCTCTCTTCCCGCGCCGCGTCGCCTCTCAGAGGGCCTCCGCCCTGAATCGCTCTTCCAGCCCGGCCAGGAGTTTTTGGAGGATCTCCCCGGCACTCCCGAGAAGAAGAATGTCCGTGACCTGTTGGTGTAATGCCGATGGCTCTCTGTTTACCTCGACGACGGTTGCGGGAGGGGACTTGAGCTTGACGGACAGAGGGATCTGCGCCGCGGGGAACACCTGGAGAGAGGTGCCCACTACCAGGAGCACATCGCATTTGTGTGACTGAATCTGGGAGACGGACAGCGCGCGTGAGGGAATGGCTTCTCCAAAGAAGACCGCGTCCGGTTTCACCAAGCCTCCGCACTTCTCGCACCGGGGCGTTTCTTCCTCGCCCTCGGCCAGCCGCGATTCGACATTCTCGATCGGCTCATGGCACCGGCACTTCATGCAGGCAGCCCTGAGGAGATTTCCGTGAAATTCGACCACTTCGGACGAACCCGCCTTCTGATGGAGGTTGTCCACATTCTGGGTGATCACGCATTTGATGATCCCCATCTCCTCCATTCGCGCCAGAGCAGTGTGTGCCGAATTGGGCGAGGCGGAGGCGAGGTCGAAGTCACCTGATGCCTTCAGCTCACGGTGGATTCGCCAGAAGCGGGCGGGGTTCTGGAGGAATCGGTCGATGGAGAACTCTCCGGGATCGATGCGCTCCCAGAGGCCGCCGGGACTTCTGAAATCCGGAATGCCCGATTCGGTACTGATCCCGGCGCCGGTCAAGGCGACCGCGTTCCGTGCGCGGGCCAGACATTCAACAGCCTTGCGAATAGATTCGTCCATGTGCTCTCCTTGCTTATAATATCATAGCGTGAGGCGGATATTGAGGCAACCGATTTTCCTGTCGGGCCATGAGCTCGACCGGGCTCCGCGAGCTTCGATGAGTCCTTGTGACGCGCCGCAACCCGCCGGGGCTCACCGCGATCGCCTGCCGTACCGCCCGACACGTGGTTGGCCCGGCAGAATCGAGCGGGACGGTTCGTTGCGTCAGAGCATGTGCGGCCTTTCGGCCCTTTCCCCTTGACAGGGGCGCGAGATCGAGACTATGGTAATTGAATGCATTGTTATGCAGAATCCGAATCCTTTTCCAATTGTACGCATCTCTTACATGAGCATTGAATTCGACGAAGATCAAGCAACTATCAAGAGAGTACTCGACGGAGAGTACGACGAGTTCGAGAAATTGGTAGAGAAGTACCAGGGAAGAATCTACCGGCATTTGCGCAAGATGGTGAAAGATAATCAGTTGGCCGAAGATCTTTTGCAGGAAACGTTTCTGAACGCGTACCGGGGCCTGGAGGGTTTTTCGGGAACGTCATCCTTTTCAACATGGCTTTTTCGCATTGCCACGAATAATGCTTTGATGTTCCTGAGGAAGAACCGGCCTGAGAGTGTCGAGTACGACGATGCGATCAGGAACGAATCGGATTTTTCTTTTATGACCGCGTCGTCGGAATTTGCCAGGACCCCTCAGGAGATCCTGATCTCGGAAGAGGGGCGCAGGAAGATTGAAGAGGCGATAGAGAGCCTCCCCGTGATGTACCGATCGGTCATCGTCTTGAGGGATGTGGAAGGATTTTCCCTTGAAGAGGTCTCGGAGATCATGAACTCTTCCATTGCAGCCGTGAAGTCCCGTCTTCACAGGGCACGAAATGCGGTCCGGGAAACTCTCACCGCCTACTACATGGAAAAAGACCTCTCGCTCGAGGGAGGGAATTGATGGGCAAAAGGAAGACATGCCGGTACTTCTGCGAGCATTTGTCCGACTACCTGGACGGACTCATGGAAGCTAATGAGTGCAGACTTCTGGAGATGCATCTGGCGGAGTGCCCGCCGTGCAGGCTTATCTACCAGTCGTTGGAATTAACCGTTTCGCTCTGCGGGCAGGGAATATCCGACGAGGTCCCCGAGGGAGTGAAGCAGCGGTTGAAACAGTTTCTGAGAGAGCATTGTCAAGAAGACGTTCTCAAGTAGAGAGAGGAGACATAAGATGGCTGAAAATGAAAATCTTCATGTGGTGACAGATAACGACTTTGACGAGAAGATTCTCAAGTCGGATGTTCCGGCACTCGTGGATTTTTGGGCTGCCTGGTGTGGTCCGTGCCGCACTGTCGGGCCCGTGGTCGAGGAATTGGCGGACGAATATGCCGGTAAGGTTAAAATTGCCAAGCTCGATGTAGACGCGAACAAACAGACACCGACCAAGTACGGTGTCAGGGGTATACCCACCTTGATGGTCTTCAAAGACGGCCAGATGGTGGACCAGGTCGTCGGGGCTGTCCCCAAGCAAAGGATAAAGGAACTCCTGGACAAGGTCTCATGACATGTCCGATGATCTGATCATTGTCGGCGCGGGGCCGGCCGGCCTGGCCGCGGGAATGTATGCCAGCCGGGCGCGTGTCCGAGTTCGACTCTTTGAAAAAGGAGTCGCGGGCGGCCAGATCAACGACACTTCCACTGTTGAGAATTATCCTGGTGTGGGGCTTATCACGGGCCCTGATTTGGCAGCGCAGATGGAAAGCCAGGCAAGACAGTTCGGCCTTGAGATTTCCTATGCGGATGTCAGCAGGGTGAGTCGCAGGGCCGGCAGGTTTGTCCTGAGCACGGATTCAGGCGATGAACATGAATGCCGTGCCCTGATTATGGCCACAGGCGCATCACCGGTAAAGCTGGGAATCCCCGGCGAAGCGGAGCTTGCCGGAAGGGGAGTGAGCTACTGCGCCGTCTGTGACGGCCCCTTCTACAAGGATCAGGAGGTGGCAGTCGTAGGAGGGGGAGATTCCGCGGTCGAAGAAGCGGCCTATCTCACGA
>JARRRG010000064.1:0-3913 GCA_037380965.1 Deltaproteobacteria bacterium | reverse complement strand
CGATGAATTCCGGGCCGTGAAGGAAATTCAGGAAAAGACCCTGAAGGAGCCCAGAGTCATCGTTCACTGGAGCTACATTCCCGTCGCGGTGCTCGGCGAACAGGGTGTGGAGGCGCTGAGAATTCGGTCGGTCAAGGAGGGTTCCGAAGAGGATCTTCCGGTATACGGCGTGTTCTTCTATGTCGGTCTCCACCCCAATCTCCTCGAGGGGACCACCGATCTCGCTGAGACCGACGAGAGAAATTTTGTTATCACGGACGCTGATATGGCCTGCCGTACCCCCGGACTCTTCGCAGCCGGTGATGTGCGGGCGAAATGTCTCAGGCAAATCTCCACCGCGGTCGGGGATGGTGCGGTCGCGGCGTTCAGCGCCCAGCACTATCTGGAGGATTAGTTAAAAAGAATGGGGAGAGAGGGCGTCGCGTTCAATTGAAGAGGAGCAACGATCTCTCTCCAGGACGTACCGGTAGGGTAATTAGCGTTGAGGCCCGTTATACCAGTATGGATCCGGTACGAAGTAGTCCCATTCCGGCCACGCCATATTCCGGGTCCCCCACTCCGGATCCATGGTCGGACCATACTCGGGTTTCCAGAACGTAAGAATCTCAAGGACCCCCACCGTCATTCTCCTCGCCGCGTGATATATGCCGGGGAAAAAGCCTGCGATGGCTCCGTTGGTAGACCCGGCCAAATATCCGCCGAGGCTGCCCTGGTATGCACCTTCGTATGCCCCTTTGATCGAATTATTGGTGATGTGGGTCAATAGCTCCCGAGGTCCTGACAGGACATTTACGACCCCTCTCCCGAACTTCCAGGCAGGCAGGTCCCTGTCGAATTGGTGCAAGTCATCGAAATCAGTCTCGAAGGCCTGGGACCAACCTCCTATTGTCACCACCAGAACCAGGGCTGTCAATGCCGTCAGCAATGCTCTCATTTTCTCCTCCGGGATCAGAGTGCCTACCCACAAGCCGGCGCGGGCAAGCGATCAGTCTCTTTTCCGCCCATCAATGATGACGTCGTCACAAGACCTTAAAAGGCGCTCATGCACGAGGTGATCCTATCACAGTGAACCAATAAAAGCAAGAAAAAGACCTATTATTATCAGATGATGAGCCAAATCTCGCGAAACTACTTTCAGTCCTGTATCCGCCTTGCTTCCTCTCCGCTCGCGAGGTATGATGGGCTCCACGATCCTATCAGGAGATGATCCTGCCGGAGCGCCTCAATGAAGAATCCGGTAAAAAAATGGATGGTGATCCTCATTGTGTTCTTGCTTCTATCCGGCTGTTCGTGGAACAAAGTCATCAAATGGTTTGACGAAATGGAAGTGGAGCGGAATGACGAGACCATCCGAGTCATAGATATTTTCATCAGGTAAGCCCTTGGTGTGTGCGGCCCTCATTCCCGTCCCGACGAGAGAGGCGAAGGTGTCGGGGCTCCGAGTATCAGCGTACAGGGACCGATTCCAGGAAGGCCGGATGGACGGTGGAAGAGCTGAAGTGATAACGAAAATCGATTTCGAAAAATCCGGAGGGCTTGTCCCGGCAATTGCACAGGACGTTCGGACGGGCGCGGTCCTCATGCTGGCGTACATGAATCAAGAGGCGCTCGAGACCACGCTAAGGGAAGGCCGGGCATGTTATTGGAGCCGATCGAGGCAAGAACTATGGCGCAAGGGACAGACTTCGGGTGATATTCAGATCGTCCGAGAGGTACGGGTGGATTGCGACGAGGATACCATCCTGCTCCTGGTGGATCAGCAGGGTAAGGGAGCGTGCCATACCCGCCGGTGGAGCTGTTTTTTCCGCCGCATGACCGCTGAAGGAATCCTGGAAGAAATTGATGACCAAGAATATACTCAAGCTGGTAATACCGAAGGGAAGTCTTGAACAGGCCACGGTAGATCTCTTCCGTAGGGGTGGCTGGAACATTACGGTGAGTCCGAGAAGCTATTTCCCCTCCGTGGACGACGACGAGATCTCGATGTACCGCCTGCGAGCCCAGGAGATCTCCCGGTACGTGGAAGACGGAACATTTGACTGCGGCCTGACAGGCAAGGACTGGATCCTCGAGAACGATTCCGATGTCAAGGTCATCGATGACCTGGTCTATTCGAAGGTGTCCCAGCATCCTGCCCGCTGGGTCCTCGCGGTGGACGCGGAATCCCCTTATGAGCAGCCGGAAGATCTCGAGGGGAAACGCATCGCGACCGAGCTGACCCGCTTTACCAAGAGCTTCTTTGCCGAACGCGGGATCACGGTTGACGTGGAATTCTCATGGGGAAGCACCGAAGCCAAGGTCAAGGAAGGCGTCGTGGACGCCATCGTCGACGTCACCGAGACAGGGAGCACGCTGCGGGCGAATGGCCTGCGTATTATCCACACCCTCCTCGTGACCAACACCCAATTCATTGCCAATCGTCAGTCCTATGAGGATCCGTTCAAGAGAGAGAAGATCGATCAGATTGTGCTCCTCCTCCAGGCCGCGCTCGAAGCCCGAAAGATGGTCGGCCTGAAGATGAATGTCCCCGGCGACCGGCTGGACGAGGTGGTTGGGCTCCTCCCATCATTGAATGCGCCGACCGTCTCAGGGCTCTACAAGTCCGACTGGTTTGCCGTCGAGTCAGTGGTGTCCGAGGAAGTTGTCCGGTCCATTATCCCGAAATTGCTCAAGGCAGGCGCAACGGGGATCATCGAGTACCCGCTCAATAAGGTGCTCTAAGCAGCGATCGTGTGATTGACGGACGTCGGGGGGTATGCCGCGCGGTGGTCGGGGCGTTCGTGTCAGGGACTGAGACGGGGGGATGGGTGTATCCTGATTCCGGCCGGATTTCCGGTGCCCGGGCCGTCATACATTGAAGCGGAAGAGAATAATTTCTCCGTCATTGACCACGTACTCCTTCCCTTCGAGTCGCACGTTGCCTGCTTTGTGGGCTTCCGCCATGGAACCGGCCTCTTTGAACTCGTCGAATGGGATCACTTCCGCGCGAATGAAGCCCCGCTGCATGTCGGTATGGACCGTCCCCGCGGCCGCGAGCGCGGTTTCATTTTTTCTGAGCGGCCAGGCCCGGACCTCCTTCTCCCCCGCGGTGAAGAACACGATCATTTTGAGAAGCCCGAACGAGCGCTTCACTATCCTGCTCTGTGCTCCCTCTTCAAGGTCTAATTCCTCGAGGAACTCCTTTGCGTCTTCCGGGGCCAACCTGGCGATTTCGGCTTCGGCGTCCCCGTAGATCCAGTCCACCGCGGTGTAGGGTTGGCCTTCCGTGAGTTTTCCGATCTCCTCCATCACCGTTCGGACACGGTCCGCGGAAACGTTTTCACTCGCGTTCAGGAGAAACAGCTCGGGTTTCGCGGAGAGAAAGGCGAAGCCCTTGAGCTGTTCCGACTCCCAGGCGTCCTCAAAAAACCGGAGCGGCTCACCGTTATCGAGGAACGAGCGCGCCTGTTCGAGCAGTTCAAGCTCCCCTATGAGCTCCTTTCGGCCTTTCTTCACATCTTTGTCGATGCGATCGATACGTTTCTCGACCGCGGCCAGATCGGAGAGGATCATCTCCTCCTCGACCCGTTGCAGATCCTTCAATGGCTCCGCCGGGCCGAGGGCAGGCGAATCAAAGAACCGTACGCAGTGGATCAGCGCGTCAACCGGTCGAAGGTGCGCGAGAATTCGATCCCCTATCTCTTTCCCCCGTTGTCCTTCCCCGGTAAGTCCGGGAATGTCGACATATTCGACATGCACGGGCGTAACTTTCTTGGCCTTGTACGTGGCCGCGAGATAGTCCAGCCGATCGTCCTCGACCTTGACCACCCCCAGTCCCGCTGTCAGATGACCGCGAGGCTCTCCCCCGCCTGTTCCTCCTGTCAGCGCCCTGAAAACGGTGGTCTTACCGCATCCCGGAAGACCGACGATCCCA
>JARRRG010000063.1:0-12609 GCA_037380965.1 Deltaproteobacteria bacterium | reverse complement strand
CTCGCACACACGGCACGAACCGCAGCCGTTCCTCTTGCTCGTTTGTTCCATATTGATTATAGTTCCTCGAACAACAAACGCTGGAAGGATGATGTGAGAAACAGGATAGGCATTCTCGTTGCACTGTTCGTAGCAGCGGTCTTCCTTGCCTCTTGTGGCGGGGGCGGGGAGACGTCCGAGAAGTCCGCTGCGGCAAGTCAAGGCAGCCGCGCCGCGGTCGAAAAGAAATACAAGCCCGCGTACGGGGACATGATCATTCGAGGCAGCATCGGAGACGCCACGGTCCTGCTGCCCGTACTGGCAAACGATGGAGCGAGCTTTGACATCATCAATCTCATTTACAACGGTCTCGTCAAATACAACAAGGATATCAAACTCGTCGGTGATCTTGCCGAAAGGTGGGAGATCTCCGAGGACAAGCTGAAAATACGATTCTTTCTTCGCAAGAACGTAAAATGGCAGGACGGCAAACCTTTTACCGCGCGAGATGTCGAATATACCTACAAGCTGTATGTGAATCCCACCACCCCTACGTCGTACGCCAGTGACTTCCTCAGGGTAAAGGATTTTCGGGTGCTTGACGATTACACCGTGGAGGTGACGTACGGAAAGCCCTATGCTCCAGCCCTCGGATCATGGGGTCAGGGCATGCTCCCCAGGCACTTGCTCGAAGGGACGGAAGTCACCCAGAGCCCGTTGCGACGGCATCCGGTGGGGACGGGGCCGTACCGATTCGGAGAATGGAAGACCGGTGAAAAGATCGTGCTAAACGCGTACAAGGACTACTTCGACGGAAGGCCGTACATCAACCGAGTGCTCACCAGGGTGATCCCCGATCTCGCCACCATGTTCCTCGAGCTCAAAGCCGGCCGAATCGACCAGATGGGCCTGACGCCGCTTCAGTTTAGACGTCAGACGAGTTCCAAGTGGTTCAAGGAGAATTTCAATAAATACAAGTACCTGAGCTTCAATTACACGTACCTGGGATACAATCTGAAGGATTGGAAGTTCAAGGACCGCCTGGTGAGACAGGCCCTCACCACCGCGATTAACCGGAAGAGCATTGTCCAGGGTGTGCTTCTCGGTCTCGGGACGGTGGCTTACACACCGTACAAGCCCGACACGTACTGGTACAATCCCAATGTGAAGAAATTCCCGTACGATCCCGAGAAGGCGAAAAAAATGTTGGCGGAGGCCGGTTGGAAGGATCTCAACGGTGACGGGATTCTGGAAAAGGACGGCAAGCCTTTTGAGTTCACGATCATCACGAATCAGGGAAATGAGATGCGCAAGAACGCGGCCACCATCATACAGCGGGACCTGAAACAGGTGGGGGTTCGGGCACGAATTCGGGTCATCGAATGGGCCGCGTTTCTCAAGAACTTCATCGACAGGAGGAATTTTGAGGTGTGCCTCCTGGGATGGGGTATCGGCATCGATCCCAATCAAATAGATATCTGGGATTCCAGGAAAACGAGTGAGCACGAATTGAACTTCATCTCCTACAACAACAAGGAGGTCGATCGGCTGCTCGAACTTGGCGTCCTCACCTACGATCGGAAGGAACGTAAGAAGTACTATGACAAGTTCCAGGAGATCATAGCGGAGGATCAACCGTACACGTTCCTCTATGTGGCCCAGACGCTGCCGATCATCAATTCCCGTTTCCACGGGATCAAGCCCGCACCCATCGGCATAGGGTACAATTTCGACAAATGGTATGTGCCAAAACCGCTTCAGCACCACGCGGGGACGGAAGCTCATCTCTAACGCCGCATTATTAGAAGGAAAATGGGCTCATACCTTATCAAACGACTGCTCATGATGATCCCGGTCCTGCTCGGGATCACGATCATCTCCTTCGCAGTTATGAAGATGGCTCCGGGCGATCCTACCATGGTCCTCACGGATCTCAATCCGAACATGAACGCGGAGGCCGTCAAGAGAATCCGGGCCCACTACGGCCTGGATCAGCCGTGGTATGTCCAGTATTTCAAGTGGCTCGAGCACATGCTTGTGCTGGACTTCGGCAGATCGTTCGCTCCGGACAACCGACTGGTCATAAACAAGATCATGGAGCGAATCCCCATAACGCTCCTCATCAATGTTCTTTCAATGACCTTGATCATGGCGGTGGCCATTCCCATAGGAGTAATGTCTGCTGTGAAGCAGGATTCCCTCTTTGACAAGGGGACGACGATCTTCGTATTTCTCGGATTTGCCATACCGACCTTCTGGCTCGCGCTGCTGCTTATGATTCTCTTTGGCGTCAAGCTCGAATGGCTCCCCATTTCCGGGTTTCGGTCCTTGAACTATGCGCAACTCTCCTGGCCCGGTCAGATTCTTGATGTGGGAAAGCATTTGTTGCTGCCCGTCTTTGTTTCAGCCTTTGGCGGACTTGCAGGGATAAGCCGGTACATGCGGTCGAATATGCTCGAGGTCATACGTCAGGATTACATAACCACCGCCCGGGCCAAAGGTCTTGACGAACGCAGCGTCATATACCGGCATGCGTTGAGAAATGCCCTCCTCCCGGTGATCACCCTGATGGGACTTTCGGTGCCCGGTCTCATCGGAGGCAGCGTGATATTCGAAACCATTTTCGCGATCCCCGGCATGGGGCAGCTCTTCTATCAGTCGGTCATGATGCGGGACTACCCGACCATCATGGGCATACTGGTCATCGGAGCGGTTCTGACGCTTGTGGGCAATCTGCTGGCGGATCTCTCGTACTCGCTGGCGGATCCGCGGATTCGGGTGACCGGTTGAGCAGGAGCGCTCCGGGCTTCGAGGAGCGATAGGGGTCAGACACCGAGAACGCGAAAAAATTCCAGTTCGTTGAAGCGGCAACCTGCGTGATCGGAGCGTTGGTTTCAGATACGGGAAGCACGTCATGCCGACAATCTTCGGAGATTTTATTCACCGGTTGAGCAAGAACAAGATGGCGATGGCGGGCTTCTTCATCGTCGCCCTCCTGTTCTTCGTGGCGATCTTCGCCAATGTTCTGGCTCCATACCCCCCCGACCAGATAGACACCACCCGTATCCTCTGGCCGCCTGCTCCGGATCATTGGCTGGGAACCGACATCCTCGGCCGCGATGTGCTGAGCAGGATCATCCACGGCGCGGGTGTTTCCCTGAGCGTGGGGTTCGTTGCGGTTGGGATATCTACGTTCATCGGCGCGATCCTCGGCGCGGTCGCGGGCTATTACGGGGCCCTGGTGGACCGGATCATCATGCGATTTGTCGATATTATGCTTTGTTTTCCCTCATTCTTTCTGATCCTCGCCGTAATCGCGGTTATCGGACCCAGCATCTGGAACATCATGATAGTGATCGGCGCCACTTCCTGGATGGGAGTTACGCGGCTGGTGCGCGCGGAATTCCTCAGCATCAAGGAGCGAGACTTCGTGCAGGCCGCGGTGAGTCAGGGCGCCAGTGACCGGAGGATCATTTTCCTTCATATCCTTCCCAATGCCATGGCGCCGGTGCTGGTAGCCGCCACGCTGGGCGTGGCCGCGGCGGTCCTCATCGAGTCGAGTCTGTCGTTCCTCGGCATAGGGGTCCAGCCGCCCGACCCGTCCTGGGGGAACATGCTCACCGAGGGCAAGGACAATATCGAGATAGCATGGTGGCTGTCGGTCTTTCCCGGCCTTGCCATACTGACAACGGTCATGGGATACAATATGCTGGGAGAGGGAATCCGCGATACCCTGGATCCGAGACTCCGGCGCTGAACAACGGCGTGCCGAGACGCGGTCGGAAAGGTGCCGGCTCTGAATTGAAGACCTTTTCTATCGTGCTGTTCGATTCTCACTCGTACGGAGGCTGCACATGGTGCAGTCTCGACGGCCGGTACGAAATTCCGGTGGAGGAGAGGAAGAATGTCGTTGCGAATCGGTTGGTTCTCCTCGGGTAGGGACGAGGCCGCGCGCAATCTCCTGAAGACCGTCTATACGGATCTGCAAGAAAGCGGAGCGCCCGCGAAAATCCACTGGATTTTTTGCCACCGTGAACCAGGTGACGGACCTGACAATGAAGAGGCTCGTCAACGGAGGCTCTTTTTCGACCTTGCCGATGAGCTTGGAATTCCAATCATCGCGCTCTCACACCTACACTTTCAGCCCGAAATGCGAAAGAAGGGTCTGGAAGAAAGCCCTTCCGCGAGTCAGGCTTCTCACACGCTTGAAACATGGCGCAACCGGTTCGGCGCGGAAGTGATCAGGACGCTCGGTGAGGATCCGGCCGACATCGTTGTGATGGCCGGGTACATGCTTATCATGGGAGACCCGGAGCTCCAGATGCTCGACCTCGTAAACATCCATCCTGCTCTGCCCTGGGGTCCGAGAGGCACCTGGCAGGAGGTGATCCACGAGTTGATCCGAGAGCAGGAGGAAGAGCAGGGGATCATGGTCCATCTCGTGACCAAAGAGCTTGACCGCGGCCCGGTGATCTCGTACTGCCGGTTCCCGATTCGAGGAGAGGGCTGGGACTCTTTGTGGGAGCAATGGCGCAAGGAGATAGGCCCGGACGCCACGCGCGAGGAACGGGAACGCCATGCGCTGTTCAGAAAAATCAGGGAGGTCGGCGAGGTACGGGAATTGCCGCTCCTGAGCAAAGCCATCAGGGAATTGGCCGACGGGCACATCACGATCGAGAAGAAGCAGATATGGATGAACGGGGAGGTCCTGGAAAAGGGCATGGACCTCACCGATTCCATTGAAGCGATTGTCGGAAAATTAGAGAGCAGGTAGCGGACACAGGGAGAACGTTCGATGAAGCACCCTGATGAGAGCGGAATCCGGATGCCTCCGGGAACCCCCTGCGATTCGATCGAGAAACAGAGCCCATGGATCGGCCGAGGCCGTCTGCGAGCAGGACAAACCTCAGATTCGTCAGCCCGAGCCACGGGGACCCGCGTCTTCCAGAATTCTGTCCGTCAATACCCAGACCAGCGTAAATATCATGTCCAGTGCAAACCATCGGCCGATGGATGCGTCAAAAAGCACGGAGACGGACGCGGGAAATTCGTCATCCGATCTCCACAGCACATAGGTTACCGGGATCTGGGGAAAGGGATGGAAGCGCACGGCCTTATCACCATGACCGACAGGCACGCCGCCGAGCTCGCTCCCGCGGGTTGCGAACGCGTCCGGATCGTGGCCGAACCGCTTTGCAATGGGCGCAACCTGGAGGCTGTGCGGCCCCTGGAAAAAGGTGGGCCCTCCGGGCAGATCCTTTTCGCTTATCTCCCGGCCCTCAACCGGTCCCGCGTTCGGCGCGACGAGGTATCTGATAAGGAGAATTTGAAACTCCTCGGTGAGCTCTCGGGCCGGATTCGGAGATAGCTCGATAATGCTCTCTTCGGAAGGATCGATCAGGTATCGCGATCCGAGAAAGGAGACCTCGTACCTTCTGCCCTCGGCATCGAGCTGTACGCCCTCGCGGGCGATAATCTCTTCAGCCGCGTGATTCCTGAGATCCTCCCAGTGCAATTGATTGGGTGCAGCGCAGGCCATTAATCCTCCTTGGGTGAAGGGCCTCTCCTATTTGGAACACGCTGGCGAGACGTTTTTCCGTGTCCAAAACGGATGGTGTCTCCCCAGAGTAGAAGAAGCCCGCGCGGAAAATCAAGAATATTGATCGATCACGCTCAGTGCGCCGACTGCCCGCGTCCGGCCCCGTGAGTAATTCCAACGGGGCGGACTCTCGGCTCGCTTCCCGGCAGGCAATGCCTACTGGATTAGTCGAATTTTATCAGGCTGCTCGCCACTAAGGTTGAGAAAAATGCTTGACTTCAAGAAAATAATCGCTAGACTTATGCTCTAGAACTTGTGGAATGCGGAAGTTGGTATGGTAAGAAGTCGTTTCATAGCCGCGATAGTCGGTATTTGTCTTCTGGGGTTTACCGCTATTCCCGGCGCTTACTTTCCCTGCTGCTGCAAGACCGGCTGCAAGGTCTTGGCTGAGCGGCAGGCGCCTTCCTGTTGCAAACCGCAAGAACCGGTCAAAAGCTGCTGCACGCCCGATCGAAGCGTGAAACCGGGATGTCCGTATTGTCGTTGCCTGGAGCAGCTTCAGACCGTGGCTATTCCTACCGTAAATCTTCACAAGAATACCGTCCGACTTCCAGTAGCTCTCGCGGCTTCCCCTTTGCCGGTCATCAGTTCCTGGCACGCGAATGATGCGGAAGCCACTCTGCTGGGGTATGAGGACCTACCGTCTGAGATTCTCCTCAAGACCTGCATGCTTGTCATTTAGAATCCCCTGGCATCAATCTTGATCTCACTACCGTAGGTTATTGGCTGGAGAGAGGTGTGGATTCTCCAGCAAGGGACTACGTCAGAATTCATCCGTACGTGGTACGGATCAAGAGCAGGGGTTTACGCATGTCGCATACACGGCAAATGAAGAAAATCAATCTGGAAACGCTGGAACAAGCCGAGCGCAAGGTCTCGCTGGGCGTGTTCAAGAAGGCTCTGGCAGCTGTCGTTATCGTGCTGGTTGTGGGCGCGGGTGCCTACGGCGCGTTTCGGCTGCTGACCGGCGAGGTCCTGGCATCGCGGTTCACGGTGGGCAAAATGTACTGCCCCGCGTGCGTGATTACCGTCCGGGAGGTAACGGAGAAACTCCCCGGCGTGGTCAGTACCGACATCAGCTTGGCCGGTCAGGAAGTGACGGTGCGCTTCCGGAGCAAGCAGACAGGTCCGGAGCGGATCAAAGAAGCGATAGCCGGTGCGGGCTATCCGACCAGGCTCGACGCGGTCTTCACCCCCGGCGGATCGGGCGATGGAAAGGTGGTCATAGCTACCGTCAACAATCGGCCCGTATTTCGTAAGGACATGGAGATCTCCCGCCGCATCTCCACCCAGGGATCCGCCGAGGGCGATGACTCCTCCGCCTTCTTTTCTATCATAGGAAAGGAGATCCTGCTCCAGGCCGCGGACAAAGAGGTCGTGGTGGTGCAGACCTCCGAGATCGAAGCTGAGGCGGAAGCTTTGAGAAAAAAGCAGGGCCTCTCCGAGGAGGAGATGAACAAGCAGGTGAACGAGAAGTACGGCTCGGTGGAGAAATTCCATCAGGTGCTGGGCCAAACGCTTGGGATCCGCAAGCTGCTGTTGGACACTGTGCTCGATGGCATTAAAGACCCCAAGGAGCGAGAGCGTAAAACGCTCGCGTGGGTTGGAACGCTCTTCAAAGACGCGGACGTCAAGATCCTCGATCCCGATTTGTCTCAGAAGATTAAGGCTGCGTCGGGATTGATCGATTGGAAGACGTTCTGGCCTCGAATGATCGGTCGTAAGACGGAGCTCAAGGGAGTGCTCATGAGCTTCCAAAACGGAGGCAGCCCTTCTTCCTGAGCTTTCGACGGTTCAGAAAAAGGGCCTAAGGAAGAAATTAGCTTGCACAATAAGGAAAGGAAACATCGAACGATGAAAATATACTCTTTCATAAAATCTTTCTCTGTACGTTGGCTCATAGCAGTAACGGTGATATTGACCCTCGCCCCCTTTGCAAGTGGGGCGGTTGTATGGAATTTCACCGTGCCCACGGTGGAAGTCCGGCCGACAAATAGAGCCTTTGTGTTTCCCGCATCCTCATTCGCGAACGGGAGGGCGCAGTACTTCGTGTACAAGCATTCTCCGAGTCAGTGGATACGCTTCTTCATCCTGAAAAGCCGCGACGGCGTCATCAGGGCCGCATTCGACGCCTGCGATGTCTGCTTCCGCAGCAAGAAGGGCTATATCCAACGCGGAAACAACATGGTGTGTGCCAACTGCGGTCTGAAATTCAAGAGTGAGAAGATCAATGAAATCAAAGGCGGATGCAATCCTGCGCCGTTAAGGCGCACGTTGAAAGGCGCAAACTTGATCATCAGTCAACGTGACATGATGAGTGGGCTTCGTTTTTTCCAGTAAGAGGTGAAATATGAAACTTCATGATATCGCGATCAACAACCTGCGTCGGAGAAAAGCGAAGGTGGTGTTTCTTGTGGCCGGATTGATGGTAGGCGTGGCCGCGATAGTGGCCCTCATGACCTCAACCAGGCTCCTTGAAGAGGACATCGGTCACAAGATGGATGAATTCGGAGCCAATATCGTCATCACCCCGAAGACCGAGGGTCTTTCCTTGAGTTACGGAGGGTTGAACCTGGGAGGCGTGTCCTTCGATCAAAAGGAGATTCTCCAGAGCGACCTCGAGAAGATCAAGACGATCAAGAACGCGGCCAATGTGAGAATTGTCAGTCCAAAGGTGTTCGGCGTCTTCGAAGACCAGGGAAAGAAGGCCCTTGTCGTCGGTGTCTATTTCCCGCAGGAACTGTCGCTGAAAAAGTGGTGGCATTTGGACGGCGCCAAGCCCACTGGAGAAAATCAGCTTATTGTCGGCCATGAAGCGGCTGACCGGTTCGGACTCCGTCAAGGCTCAGCCGTCAACATCAAGGGGCAGACATTCGAGGTCGCGGCGGTGCTCAAAGGCACCGGCTCCCAGGACGACAACCTGATCTTCATGGGGCTTCCCGTGGCCCAAAAGATCTTCGGAAAAGAGGGCAAGGTAGGGATGGTCGAAGTTGCTGCGCTCTGTAAGAACTGCCCGATCAACGACATCGTCGCCCAGATTTCCGAACAAATCCCCGCTGCCAAAGTCACCGCGATTCAGCAGGTTGTGAAAGGAAGAATGGACACCTTGCATAGCTTCCGTAAGTTCACCCTGGGGATTTCGGCCATGGTGCTCCTCGTGGGGTCCATGGTTGTGTTCGTGACGATGATGGCCAGCGTGAACGAGCGCACGCGTGAGATCGGCATATTCAGCGCCATTGGGTTCCGCAGGTCGCATATCATGAGGATCATCCTCTTGGAGGCCTTCGTTGTCTCCTTGATTGCGGGTGTGGTCGGATACGCTGTCGGACTCGGGGCGAGCCACGTATTGTTGTCATTTCTCGTCGTGAAGGTGGCTCACTTCTCCCTCGATCCCGTGGTGGCGGGGGGCGCGATCTTCATCGCAATCGCTGTCGGCCTCTTGGCTTCTTTCTATCCCGCGACCGCCGCGTCGAGGATGGATCCGAGCGAAGCCCTGCGGACACTGTAAGGAGGTTATTCATGAGTTACATCAAAGTGAGCAATGTGGTGAAGGAATTCGGTCATGGTGACGCCAAGGTCACTGCCGTGCGCGGGGTCGACCTGTCCATCGAGCAAGGCGAGTTCCTCTCAATCATGGGAGAGTCCGGAGCCGGCAAGAGCACCTTACTGTCCATGCTCGGAGGGCTGCTAAGCCCCTATCTCAGCGTGACGGAAAATGTCCAGCTTCCTCTGGCTGTGACCCATCACTCGGAGTCTGAGAAAAAATCACTGGCGCTCTCCGCGCTGGAACGGGTCGGACTGGAAGACAAAGCCCATCGCCTTCCCAATCAACTTTCCGGAGGCGAGCAGGAACGGGTTGCCATTGCCAGAGCCGTAGTCAATGAGCCACCCATTCTCTTCGCGGATGAACCCACGGGTAACCTTGACTCAAAGAACTCGACCGAAGTGATGAATCTCCTCAAGAGATTGAACGGTGAAGGTCAGACCATCGTCATGGTGACCCATAGCATGGCAAATGCGGAATTCGCGGACCGACTCATCGAAGTCACTGATGGACGGGTCAAAGAGGACACGATCTACCGGATAGAACCGGCCCCGGAGAACCTGCAGGCCGCGCAGGCCTGATCAGGCGATTCCCGGGCGCGTCCGAAAGGAACGTTCTGCAACCTCTGGAGCTGCCTGCCGGCCATGGTGACGTGGCCGCGGGCGGCTTCTCAAAACGAAAGGTGAGGCCAAACATGAAACGAATGATTTTGCCACTGCTCGCGGTGACATTCCTGATGCTCTTTGCTGCATCCGGCGTCTTCGCAGGGTGCTGCTCAGGCAGCGGTTTCCCGAGCTGTGGGAGCTGCCCCTGGGGAGGTACGCCGACTCCGGCCACCGTGTCGGCCGGGCTGCCGAGCTGTTGTCAAACCGGAAGCCCTGCGGGTCCGGCCTTCCAGGCACGACCGTTGCGGCCCGCTCCGGCCACTACCGTCAAGCCTATCCCGGCTCGGCATGTGAGACGCGGACCGGTTCGCGGCGCACCCGTGCCCGTCTCGTACAAAGCTCCCGCGATTCGTCGACCGAACAACCAAAGGCCGATAAGGGTACAGGCGCCGGTGCAGCCGGCTGTCCCGCGTGCCATAATCAAGCTCGCAAGTGTCCAGCCTGATGACGCACCCTTGCTGTCGACACTGCTGAACGGCTTTCGCAAACCGATTGTCAAGTCATCGGACAAGCCCGTGACACGGACTCTCGTGTGGGGACAGCCTCAATCCCACACCGCGCGTCCGGCTTTGTGGGCCAGGCCCGCGTCCGCAACCGGATCCACGGTAAGACCGGTGGCGAAAAAGACGAACCGCTCTGCCTTGCCGAGTTGCTGCACAGGTGCGACCGGCGCAATCAAGCCGCTCGGAGGCAAACTCCTGGCAACGGGCAGCCTGTTCAACGCGCCCGCGAGCATCAGCCGCTCCTCATGCACCAAGAGCTGCTGCAGCAAGTAGCTCGGGCGTATGTTCTCAAGGTCAACCTGCCGGGGTAACGGCAGGTTGCATGGCTCTTAAGCGAGGGGAGGGGGAGACTTCCGCATGAGAGGGACGTTTCCTCCTCCCTTTTTCGGAAACCCCCGTACCCTCCCCGTATGCGTGATTCCCGGGAGTGCAAGGCGGAGGACATGCCTGCCTCGCACTGGAGTTCTCAGAATCCCGCTCATCCTGCCCCAAAAGCATGCAGACACCCCTACACGAAGTACCTGATTGATGGACATCCCTGCATTGAACTGGTAAAGGAGAGTGTTCATGGCTGAAGACTCCTCACCAGTCGAGGTACCTGTGGCTTCAGCGCAAGGAGAGCTCCACGTGGATACTCATACTCAGCGTCGCGACACCTTCAATCTCAAGATCCTGCTTCTGTTGTCTTTTGGGCATTGCGCCACGGACATTTGCCAGGGCGCGCTGCCGGCAATTCTGCCGGTATTGAAAACAAAGTTGTTCTTGAGCTATGCAACGGCCGGTTTGATCATGTTGGCTTCCAATGTGACCTCGTCGGTGATTCAGCCCTTTTTCGGTTATTTCTCGGACAAGAAGGAAAAATCGTTCCTCATACCTCTTGGATGCTTTTTCGCGGGACTGGGATTCAGCCTCGTCGCCCTACCCAATCACTACGTGTGGGTCCTGTTGTTGACAATGCTGAGTGGTCTCGGAGTCGCGTCCTACCACCCGGAAGGATACAAGACGGCCCGGTTCTTTACGGGAAATAAGATGGCAACGGGTTTGGCCGTGTTCTCCGTGGGCGGAAACCTGGGGTTTGCCCTTGGCCCGATCATCGCCCTTTTCATAATCACCCATTACGGTCTCAGCCATTTGCCTTTTATGGTGGTGTTTTCATTGATATTCTTATTGCTGCTCTTTTTCGCGTGGGATGCCATTGCCGGTGCGGGTACCACGACGTCCGGTGCGGGTACCACGACGTCCGTGAAGGAAGGACAGGACGCCCGCACGCCGAAGGGATCATATTTCTCCCTTAGCTTACTGGTTGGCGCCGCGGTCATGCGGTCGTGGACGACCTTCGGTCTCATGGCATACATTCCGTTTTATTATATCGACCATGAAAAAGGAGATCCGCTCTACGCGGGGGCTCTGGTCTCGACCTTCCTCATAGGCGGTGCGGTGGGAACTCTGGGGGGATCGCCCCTGGCTGACCGGTGGGGGTACAAACAATACTTGATCCTCTCCCTGATCTTGACCAGCGCGTTGTTCCCCCTGATCTTCGTGACGCACGGCCTCCTGCTTTTTGTCACTCTCGGAGCTGTAGGCCTGGTCCTGATCTCCAGTTTCACCCCCACGATTGTCATGGCTCAGGATCTCCTTCCAAGAAACCTCGGCATTGCGTCGGGTCTCATGGTCGGTTTTGCTATCGGAACCGGGGGCGTCGGCGTGACCGTGCTCGGAGTAATCGCCGACCACTTCAGCGTTCCAGTGGCTCTGAAATCCATCACACTGCTCCCTTTGGCAGGTCTTCTCATCAGTCTCTTCATCAGGTATCCGCTCCAGTGGCAACCGTCTCGATCTCCGTGAATCGAGCGTGCCGCGGCTCCATGCCTCGTTGGGCCTCCTGATTCTCCAGAGGAGAGCCGTTTCCCGGCAACCGTGTTCCCGCGCTTGAAGCAGGCATACCTGCGATCATGGCCGTGTCGTGGACTGTGACGGTTGACTGGCGCTCCCCCGTGGATTACATTCTCGATTACAAGTGCGAAGCGGACAAGACTTTTGAATGGTAGTTTTCGACGGGGGCCCGGGTGTGCTCTGGCGCGGGAGGGCCAGGTCTGTGCGATGAACTGCCCACGGGTCGAGAGAGCGACGCCGAGGAGGCCCGGCGTGCTCATGTCAGGATAAATCCGGATGACCGACATCCAGATGGAGTGTGGGTGTGCATGATACAAAAGATCAGGATCGAGGAGACGCGACCCGATCCACCGAATTGACCACGATCTCGCCCAGGACATTTGAAAAACTGTCACTCGGGAAACACCGGATATACCTCGATCCGGA
>JARRRG010000062.1:0-15203 GCA_037380965.1 Deltaproteobacteria bacterium | reverse complement strand
CGAGGCGGCATAGCCAAGTGGTAAGGCGACGGTCTGCAAAACCGTTATACGGCGGTTCGAATCCGCCAGCCGCCTCCAGCTTTTGTTCTCCCCCCAACAGCCCGATGAGGAGCCCATCGGACTTTTTACCTTTTACGAGACAGCGAGAGGAGTCCCATCTGCCGAAATTTTCCGTGGCAGCACGCGGAAGTCTTTCTCGGACAAGGCTCCTCCATGTGACCCGCGAAGATCGGACGCGCACGGAACGTTGTCCGTTCAGAGTCGGTTCCTCCGATCTTCCCATAGCTTCCTCTCACGTGGTTTCTCAATCACCCGGGAAAAACTGGTGCCGCGGCTGCCTCTTCCGGCAAGAAGCGATCTCTCGTCTCCCCTTGTCGCGTAAATTGTGCGGCCGCCACAGGCAATCATTTTTCGATCGCGGTTGAATCAGGGGGATGGTGCGGCGTAGCGCTCGACGGAATCTGACGCCACCGCATGGAACGGGTGGATATGGATAGGACCGGTTCGAGTCGCGGTTTGCTCCTGAGGATTACCCGGCTGTGACCAAAGGCGCGCACGCGAAGCGCGTCGAGGGCACGATCAGCCTTCGGCGAATCCACCAGGAGGTACGCGGTGAAGGCCACCCATTGGGAACCTGAATCTCTGACACAGGACCCGGCCCGGGAGCGCAGGGACGCATGTCTCACCCAACTCAAGACGTCACCGCTCACCTGCCCGTCCTGCCTAGATCTCGATCGCGGGGCCGACCTCGTCCTGGCGGGCGCACCATATGTTTCCTGTGGTATCGAAGAGATTTCTGAGCGAGTCGCGCGCGCAGCTCATGGCCAATTCCGGTAGGTTGTTGGTTGTGGACACATGAGCCAGTATGACCGCTCGAAGCTCGTCTGAAAAGACACGCTGGAGAAGGTTGGCACTGTCGGTATTGGAGAGGTGCCCCAGACGACTGCTCACGCGTTGCTTGAGTTCCCAGGGGTACGGACCGTTTCTCAGCATTTGCGGGTCGTGGTTGCTTTCGAGGACGACCACTTGAAGCCCTGTCAGAAGGTTCGCGACAAGGCCGGTAGCCACTCCCAGGTCGGTGGCGATCCCCACGCTCGCCGCGCCGGCAGATATACGGAATCCAACGGGTTCTGCACAATCGTGGGGAACCGAGAACGGGTGTACTCTGAAACCCGCGAACTCAAAGATGCGGCCTGTTTCAAAGATTTCCAGACGATGAAGGATCCCCGTATATTTCCGGACAACTTGCCAGGTGCCCCGATTCATCCACACCGGGAGCTTATATTTTCTTGAGAGGACTCCCACACCCTTTACATGGTCCGAGTGGCCGTGAGAGACAAAGATCCCTCGGAGAGATGCTGGATCTTCGCCCACTCGCTCGAGTCTCTCCCGCATCTGCTTCCCGGACAGACCGGCATCGATCAGGACAGACGATTCCTTGGTGCGAATGAGAAATGAATTTCCAGAGCTACCACTGGCCAGGGAAATGACTTGCAAGTCATGCTCCAGTAAGAGAAATCAATCGGGCCGGACATTATCGCCCAGGTTAAGACGTGTCAAGCCTTTTCAGTCGGCCGTCCTGTACGAGTCGACGGATCGCTCTCACGAGTAGCCGAGGATCTTACCCACCACGAGCGCCACGAGCACTCCGCAGACTATCCAGGCCTGAATGAGGGGACCATGCTTGGAAGGAGCGGCAGCAAGGAGTATGCGAGCGTCGGGTGTGACTCTCTCTTCGGGGATTCTGTCGAGAAGCTGCTCAACGAGCTCGTGGAACGGCCCAATGGTGTTCGTCACCAGCACCGGCTTTTGCCCGTGCGCCTGCAGGATGATAAACACCTTTTTTCCGGACTGCACCGCGTCCAGGGAGTGGATTTCAGGCCACTCCATTCGTACCGACCTGAGGAATTTGGAAATCGTAATGCCTTTCTCGTCAAGGCTTACCGTGCGCGCGAGAATTTCCGCTCCCAGATAGTAGAAAGGTTTCGATCCGCGATGGAGAGATCTTCCCTTGTCGTGGCAGAAAGCATATGATACCATCAATGACTTTCAGGGAGGAGGTTTTTGTCCAAAAAGATCAACTCACGCGCGGAGGATCTGGCAATGCCCATAGGTAGAACAACGAGAATTGCCCTTGTCATCCTGATCGTTGTGGGGGTCTGGCTCTTTCCATATGCCCCCGCCGGGAATCAGGCCCTTGGTAAGTCTCCAAATTATAAGCAGTTAAGACTTTTCAGACAGGTGATGCAGATCGTTCAGAAGAATTATGTCAAGGAAGTCACCGACAAGGAGCTCATTCAGGGAGCCATCAATGGCATGCTCCAATCGCTTGACCCACATTCATCTTATCTTACCGAAGACTTGTTCAAAGAACTTCAGGTCGAGACAAAGGGAGAATTCGGAGGACTGGGCATAGAGATCACGCTGGACGGTGGGGTGCTTACCATCGTTTCGCCCATTGAGGATACCCCCGCGTACCGGGCCGGTCTCGAGCCGGGGGACAAAATCGTCAAGATAAATGGGGATACCACCAAGAACATCACGCTCCTCAAGGCCGTCAAGAAGATGCGGGGACCCAAGGGGACAAAGGTCACTCTGACGATCATGCGACACGGTTTCCGCAAATTTAAGGACTTCACGATCACCCGCGACATCATTCACGTTCGGTCGGTCAAGAAGCAGCTTATTGACAAAGAATACCCCTATATCAGAATCGTCAATTTTCAGGAGAGTACGGACGAGGATCTCGCCGAGGCGATCAAAGAATTTGGCGGCGACAAATTGAAAGGCCTGATCATCGACCTGAGGAATAATCCCGGGGGCCTTCTCGATCAGGCGGTCAAGGTGGCCAATTTGTTCATCGACAAGGGCCTGATCGTGTACACCGACGGGAGAGTCAAAGATCAGCGCATGGAATTCCGGGCTACCCGCGGGGGTACGCACTACAAGTTCAAGCTCGCTATTCTCATCAACGAAGGAAGTGCGAGCGCGTCGGAGATCGTGGCAGGGGCCATGCAGGACTACGACCGAGCCTTGATTCTCGGAACAAAGTCCTTTGGAAAGGCCTCGGTCCAGACCATCATCCCCCTCGAAAACGGTTCCGGACTCAGACTGACCACCGCGTACTATTACACGCCCAAGGGTCGCCACATCCAGAAGAAGGGAATCGAACCAGACGTAGACCTCAAGTCTGAATTGGAAAAGCAACAGGAAGAAGAACTGAAGAAAGAATCGAAGAAGAGCGAGAAAGAGAAGAGGGAAAGCCGTTTCCGCCAACGCAAGATAGACCCGCAGAAGGACCTCGTGGTCAAGGACGCCTTACGCTGGCTCAAATCCAAGAAAACCGTCAGAGAGTTCAAGCTCGAGCACAAGAAATCATTGCCGGACACCGCGTGGTACATGAAGTGAGAGCGGGTGAGTCCGCTCGAACGCGACCACGCGGCACCATGAAATGGCTGAGACCATCCATCCCGATGCCGGCCGCGTAGTGGTTGGTCAAAAAGACGCCTTATCTCATCGGCCCCGTTGGGAGTGGACACCTTCCCGTCGCGACACTCCCTCCCTCCGGCCCAGGAACGCGGTCCTCTCAGTTCGACCTCGCTGGAAGCTCCCTCGCCGGTGAAGACCTTTACACGAACCGCCTCTTGAGAGCATTGATGTATTCGGGGACACCTCCGCCCGGTATTTGTGCCTCGATGTCGCGTCTGGCCTCGAGGAGACGTGCCTTTACCGCAGGATTATTCAGGTCGTCCAGATATCGGATAGCCCCGGCCCTCCGTCCGAGCTGAAAGAGCAACCTCTCATCTTCCGGGAGATTCAAGTACCGATCGATCACATCCAACATGTGCTGCTTGTCCTGGGGCAGCGTGCCCTCCACTTCCTCGAGAAGATTGAGGATGTGGTCGCTGACCAGGGTCGTGGATATCCCGTCCAGGTGTTCGATAAATGTCCTGATCTCGGTCACGATCTCGTCTTCGCTTGGGGGCTCGAACGTCCCTTCTTCGACCATATCCATCAGGGGCGTGCCTCGCCTCACGTACAAGGAGCGGAACCGTACAAAGGCTGGATTGACCGCGTTCACGACCCGGGCTGATTCCACCGCGTTCTCGGTGCCCAGTTCCTTCCCGCCGATTCCGGGAATGATGTACAAGCAGATCGACACTCCCGCGTCTACCGCTTTCTTTCCCCCCTCGATCACCTGGTCGGCCCGGGCCCCCTTGTGGATCATCTTCAGGATCCGGTCCGACCCTGATTCCAGTCCCACATGGAGGCGGGACAGACCTGCCTCCTTCAACCGGACAAATTCCTCGACGGACTTGCCCTTGAGGGTAACGGCGCGTGCGTACGAGGTTATCCGTTTGACATGCGGAAACGTTTTTCGAATATACTCCAGAATTTCCACCAGCTTGTCAGTGGAGAGCATAAGAGAGTTGGCATCCTGGAGAAAGACGGTGTCACTTCCCGACGCCAGCCAGAGTGCCACGGATCGAAAGCAGTCGTTCAATCTGGGGTCTCGCAGGACACTCGCCAGTACGGATTGCGTCAGGTCTCCGCCGGCACCCATGCGCCAGGAGATCTGCTTGATCCTGTTCATGATCTCCTTGGCGGCATCGACATCGGCTTTGATCTCCTCCTGAGATCTGCGCGAGAATGTTTTTCCTTTATAGGTGCTGCAGAACGCACATCTATTCCAGGGGCAATTTCTCGTGACCCGTATAAGAAGGCTTCCAGCCTCGCTCGGCGGCCTGATAGGCCCTTGTTCGAATTTCAGTGCTGCGTCCATCTTCTCATTAACCTCACATCAAACTCGGTTTCGCCCTGCCGGATCACAATACCGGTTTGCTCACATCCCTCTTTCGTGGTAAGCTTAGGCGCAGATATCATAAATATAAACACCTCTTGAAGACGAGGAAACGTCCTTGAAGAGCTTTACTGTGACGGGAACGATTTTGGCGGTACTGCTCTGCTCCGTGCCTCACATTTGGAGTCCGATCGGAGCAGCTTACGCGAAGGACCAATTCCCCGAGGCAGTAAAGATCGTAGCTCCGGATGGGCTGTCCACCAAAGTCTACCGTCAACCCAAGCCTACTTCAGAGATTATGGCCATAGCGCTCCACGGCGACATTCTTGAGGCCCTGGGGCGAGAGGGGGACTACATCAAAGTCCGGCTGCCCGCGTCAAACGCTTCCGGTTACGTGCCGGTCAAGTACACGATACCATGGGTAGCCCCTCAAGAAAAGGGTGGACCGCCTCTGGTGCCGCTGGTGACAGGGTCGGTGGTGGCAGCTCTCGTGCTGATCGGCTTTTTAGTCATCAGGGCGCGGAAGGCAAAGGAAGCCGAGCGCCGAGCAGCCCTCATTTCCGCTTCGATTCGCGATGCCGAGGATCTCTTCCGCTCGAGTGACTTTACCAGTGCCATCGAGGCATTTAAACGGCACCTCGAGCTCCAAGGTGGAGAAGTACGGAATCCAGACGTGTACAGACGACTGAGTGTCTGTTATCAGAAAATCGGCGAGCCTCGGCAAGCTGCAAAGGCTTGGGAGAAGATGCGCGCTCTGCGCGGGCTAAAGAATACCGATGACTACGCTCTCGGCGTCGAGATCATGACCTCCCTGGGCCAGGAAGCCAAGGCAGCGGAAATATGTGAACGATTGCTCGAAGTCGAAAGCGACGAAGACAAACTGTACGAAATTCGGAAGAATGTGTTCGGAATATACCGCCGTCTCAAAGATCCAGGCAAGGTGCTGGAGCACGCGATAGAGCTCCTCGCCGGTGGAGCTTCCGAGCCGGAAATTCTCTCCCAGGCAGCGGTTCTGCTCGTTTCCGAAGGACAGACCGACCTGGCGATTGCCGCGAACCACAAAGATGTCATCACTCGCATCTGCGAGGAGTTTATGGAGGAGAAATCCCTCAGCCCCGAAGCTGAGCGCATCTATCTCAAATGCCTGGAATACGACCGAACCGATCAGCGTCTCCACCGCCTCCTCGCCGAAAGGTACAAGTACACGGGCGACTTTCGGAAAGCGGTGAGCGAGCTGACTATCCTGCATCAACTCGACAAGGAAAACGCGGACGAATATGCGGAGGAGGCCGCGAAGCTTTACGTAGAGAATTCCCGGGTCAAGGAGGCATTGGCCGCGGGTATTCCTCATGTCATCAGGAAAATCGCTCAGATCTACCTGACCAGGTCCGAGGTCAGTCCCGATGCGGTTGCCGTGTATGAGAAGATACTTGAGTTTCAACCCAGAGCGGTGGGTGTCAACAAGATGCTCAGTACCGTCTATCTCACGCGAGGCGATCTCGACAAGTACATAGCAAAATTACGCCTGCTTCACGAAATTGACGGCCAGAACCACGACTACCTCGCTGACCTCGCCCAGTGTGTGATAGACAACGATTTGATTGATGAAACCATAAAAGAAGGCAACCGCGAGCTCAATACCAAGATATTGCGGCAACTGATTAAACGTGAGGCGTACGACGACAAGGCAGTCTCTATTTTCGAGAGTCTCATTCGACACGAGCCTGCAAACTTCATTATCGGAGGCGCACTGGCGAAAGCGTACGAACGCCGGGGGGATTTTGGCAAGGCGCTCGACCAGCTCATGTCCCTGAGCAAATTCAGACCCGATGACAGAGAGCTTGCGGTGAAGATCGCCAAACTTGCCGTGGATAACGATCTCCTCGAACCCCTCCTGCGAGAGGGTGAGGGGAGAGCCCTCAATCTGGCTGCTCAGGAACTTATCAACAGAAAAGCCGACGGTCCCCTGTGCCAGCAGGTACTTGCGAGGGCTCTCGAGGAGAACCCTCAAGATGAGACGGTCACGGAATACCTCGGCACCCTGGGAATAGACGCCGATCAGGGTGAGAGCCAGCCGGAGCCCGGAGAACCCCTACCGGCCAAAGAACCGCCGATAGTCACCGGACTCGAGACCACGGAAGAGGCGGTGCCTCCGGTGAATCGCAAAGAAGAAAATCGGCCCGGCCCCGCCAGACAAACGGGCGCGCCGACTGAGGAGACGCGGGAAAAGGAACCCCCGCAGCGAATGGAACCCCGGCCGCGATTGCGAGAGAATATGCCGCGAGAGGAGAGCTCTCAACAGCCCGAACCGAACGTGACCGAGAATCGAGCCACGGAGCAAATCGTGGAGGTTACGAGTTCGCCGGAGCGTCTTTCGCCTCATATGCCCGCGACGACATTTGTCTCTGCTCATGCCAAGGACCGGGCCAAGGTCGAATTCAGGGAAGAGGAGTTGTTCCATCCGGCTACGGGAGGCTTAGCCTACAAGGACATGCAGGCTGTCTCAAGCGACGGCTGGGGAATGCTCCACCTCGCGATAGAGGTGAACACCGGCCGAAAGGTGCTTCTGAGGGTTTTCAAGAAGGATCTCTTGGAAGCGGAGTTGATGGGAAAGTTTGTCAGTCAGGTGAGCCAGCTCGGATTCAACCTCGTGCACGAACATGTCCTCGACCTCGAAGATGTGGTCACCGGCCCCGACAACGCGTCGGGACTGGTGTATACCTATCTCCCGTCGACGCTTGAGCAGGAGCTTGCCAGAGAAAAACCACCCTCTTCCGAGATACTTATGGCGGCGATCGGTGGAATCGTTGACGCCCTTGCTCATGCCAACAACTATAAAGGTCTTGACGGAAAGTTGCGCCGGACTTTTCATCTCCACTTGCAGCCGTCGCACATATTGCTCAGCGAGGATTTGAGTACCAGCAAAGTCATTGGGCTCGGTTATTCTCAGATCTTCAGAAACCTTACCATGGCTCGCCAGCCTCGGTGGCAAGATCCGGGCATGAATCCAGCCTATATGCCCCCGGAATTCTTCAGGAGCAAGGCCGGTACCACCCCTGAAAGGGTCGTAGATGTTTACTCGCTCGGGGTGATGATCTATTTGATCGTGACCGGCGAATTACCATTGCGCGGGCCTTCCTTCGAGGATTACAAGTTTCAGCATGGCAGAATGTACCCCGAGCCGCCGCGGCTGATGAACGCGTCGGTGCCTCAGTGGCTGGATACCGTGATACTCACCTGTTTGGAAAAGGATCCGGGAAAGCGGTGGAACAGTGTCGCGGAACTTCGAAAGGCCTTGAGGCGGGAAGTGTCAAAAGCGAGAGACTGACAGGGACACGCACTCTTTTCCGCTCAAGCGGGCGCATGAAACGCGCCGTGGTTCCCTCCGTACAAACCAGTTCGCTACCCCCTCGGGATGCCCCTCTCAAAAAGCCCTACATCGCCCAGACTTCGTTGCACCCCGTCTCGCCGGCCCGATTGTACTGCTGCTCCTCTTCCTGCCGAGCCTTCAGATAGTCCGCGAGGACCTTGCAACGTCTGCACGGATTATAGGTCGACTCGTGGCGTGTAACCCGCCCCTTAGCGCGAGAAGACATCTTAATCTTCAAGTCCTTGATATCATTATACATGCGAAGACAATGACGACCACTCCATCGGCCCTTGAAGACCCTGCAGGTCACAGCATACTCGTCCAGCCATCCTTGCTGATCCATCTTCATGGCGACGTCTCCCTCCCGGAACGACTGTCACATCTCTGCCGTGCCCTCTTGTAACGCGTGTCACGAGAACTAATTACCCACCCGCCGTTGCGCTTTCAGTTACTCTGTACCGACACCTTGCCTCCCTAAATGTTCCTCTCGCGAGGCCGAACTGAACCGGCGCAAGGGGATCTGTTTTTCAAATTTGGCGTTGACTGATCTGGCCATTAATGTTAGGTTTTCGATTCAGGAAGTGTGGAGAAGGGCTGTGCAGGCTAACAATAGTGAATTTAAATGGAATTCTCGTACCCGTTCGGGTGGAGGTGCCAGGACCTGGATGCTTCCTCTGGTCCTGTTTGGGCTTGTGACTGCCGCTGTTTATCTCTATTTTGCGCCCGGTCAGGCCCGTGAACTGCCCCTCTCCTGCAATGTTCCCTCTCAACCATTCGTGAAATCGGCGGATTCGCCATCCGAAACACTGGATACGCAGCCAATCTCAGGGGGGACCGATCCGTGCTCAGAAGGGTCCGTGGAAATTACGGACGTGACGGGTCAAGGGGATACGCTCTATTCTCTGCTGAGCTCCAACCTTGTCAGAAGATCCTCGGTAACGAGAGTTGCGGCCAGCCTTGTCTCGCAGATCAAGCAACACCTCGACGAGCCCTTTGACAAGAATACGCCTCTGAAAGCCGGGACGAGATTCAACATAACGCTCGATCGCAACGGCAACCTGCTCAAGGCAACTGTAGAGCTCGATGCGGCGCACGTGTTCCATGCAGTTTGTGAGGACGGAAAGGTCCGGGCATGGCAGGAAGACGTAGTTCTGGACTTCAAGCCTGAAACGATTTGTTTTACGGTAGATAATAACCTGATCGAGTCGGTGCTCAAGACCGGTGAAGGCATGGAGCTCGCTCTCAAGCTGACGAACGTGTTTCGATGGGACATCGATTTCCAATCTGAATCGGTGAAAGGTGACGTCTGCAAGATCCTCTTTGAGAGGAGATACGCGGACGATCGGCCCTCGGGCTACGGCCGGATACTCTGCGCGGTCTATGAAGGGAAAAAGACGGCGAAAAAGACCGCCGTGCTTTTCAACGATACCTACTATGATGACACGGGGAAGGAACTGAAGAAGAACTTCCTCAGGTCTGGCGCGCCCACCGGGACGTCGGTCTACTCCGTAGCCGGGGGAACCGTCACCTTCTCGGGATGGAAGGGAGGGTACGGCCGGTACGTGTGTATTCGCCATGAAACCGGTTATGAAAGTCGTTACGGCCATCTGAGGCGCATTTTTGTCCGGAAAGGCCAGCACGTCACACAGCGTCAGAGGATCGGCCTCGTAGGCCAGACCGGCTTGGCTACCGGACCGCATCTTGATTTTCAACTGCTCGTTAAGGGGCACCACGTCGATCCGCTGAGAGTCAAAATGGTTAAGGTGATTCGCAGAATTCCTACTCCCTTGAAAGGCCGATTCGTGTCTGTGGCACGCCAGCGCCTTTCGCGTCTCGGCAGTCTCGTCTTGACGCAACGCATGGAAAATTTCTCCCTCTCATCTGTCCGCTGATCTCTCTTCCTCGCCCCATCTTCATAGCTCATGCTCTCCGCTGACCTTGCTGGTGCGCAGGGAATTCACGCGTGGAGGGGAACATCAAGGAATTTCGGATCGGCATTTCTCATATAGTACTTGAAATAAATCTCCTTTTAGTTGGAATCTTCTAAGCATTTCGTCAGACACTCACCCTCTGAGGATTCTTGACTTTCGCCCCTTCGCGCTGTATCATTTCATTCACGGAGTCGTACGTGTCTTCGGAGACTCGGTTGCGAGAAAGGGGATGTTCTATGAAAAGATATCTGACATTGCTTGTGTTCCTTGTCATGGTCCTGGCCTCCGTACCGTCCTATGCGTTTGTTGATTGGCTTTTCGGCGGGTCGTCGACCCGGGGAGCGATCGGGAATTCCGTGGTGGGAGATTTGCGCGGCTGGTGGACTGGAAATCCCGTGTATTACTTCAATCCTTACTACTCGGGAAGCCAGCCTCAGGCGCAAGGAAGCCAGGCCGCTCCTCCGACCGTGCAATATGCCCCCGGCCAGGGGTCCTCTGCCTATGCGCCTCAAGGCGGCTACAATCAGTACCAGCAACCCGCGGCCACCTATCCTGCGCCTCAACAAGGCGGCTATGTCCAGTACCAGCAGCCTTCGACCGGCTATTATCAGGCTCAGGCGGCGCCGAATTACGGTCAGACGTACCCTCAGCCGGGATATTCGCCGGCACTTCCCGCGGGTCAGCCCTACCCGGGCACCGGCTATGGAGGATATTCAGCGGCGCCTGCGCGTTGAGCGCGGAAGTTGATCGTGGCAGGGAGATTCTGCCCACGTTGTCATTGTTGGGATAGTGCCTTCAGGTTGGCTCTTGCGATGCGGGCTTGGGCGGTATGGGGATGTTCATTGATCAATTGTTGGAAGATAATGCGTGCTGATTTGGCATCCCCCATTTTCGTGAAGGCCTGGCCTTGTTTGAGCAGAGCGCTCAATTCCTTTTTGGAGCCCTTATATTCTTTGATCACGCGATCGAACTGCAGCACCGCCTCATCGTACCGACCTTGACCATACAGGCACTCCCCGAGCCAGTAGACCGCGTCGGGTGCGTATCGGCTCTTGGGATGGTTCTTGACGAATGCCTCGAGGAGCGGTACTGCCTCATTGAGGGAACCGCGCCTGACGAGGAGGTAGGCCTCACGGTACGCTCTTTCGTCGTCTGGAATGGGTGTGTTGCGAATCTCGACTCGCTGGTCACCGGACGGTACGGATGGGCTGATTTGCGGCCGAACGGACGGCTGGCGTTCACGACGAGCGATCTGGGGTGGGGGCGGGGGCACTCGGCTCGGATGAGACTGGCTGCTGGTGCTCTTGGGCGCTTCGATTCCGAGTTGTCGTTCGATAAACGATACCCTCTCTTCGAGATTTTTGATGGCCACTTCATCCCCGGCTGAACCTTGCAGGCGCTCAACCATCCCTCTGAGGCGCTGTAATTCTGCTTCCAGGTCCTCCATTCGGGAAACGATTCGAATCCGACCCTGATCTACATCGGGAACCGTATGGGCAGGTTTCACGTACGGGAGTTCCGGCTGTCCCGATCTGCTGAGACAACCAGTGAGAGCAATGCTGGCGAGGCCAAGGAGTATCAACGAAGCGACACTCACCCATCCACCCGCCGGGGGCTGTCTACCTAACACTCGCGTGGACATGACATACCGAGCTTCGATCACTTCGAGACACGGAGATAAACCCGGCGGTTCTTAGCCCACGCGGCCTCATTATGGGCCGGATCTACCGGCAGCTCTGATCCGTACGAGACGGTAGACATGCGGTCGGATGGAATCCCAAGACTGGCAAGATATCCCACCACCGAGCGAGCTCGCCGCTCGCCCAACGCAAGGTTGTACTCGTCCGTGCCTCGCTCGTCACAATGACCTTCGGCAACAATCTTTACGTTAGGTGTCCGTTTGAGGATGTCCGCATCGTACTGGAGAGCTGCCTGAGCCGAAGGGGTGAGCGTGAACTTGTCATAATCGAAATAGACCGCCTTCAGTTCCGCCTGGACCGATTGGAGATCGTGCTCCGCTACAGGGCCTCTTGGCTGAACACCCGCGCCTGAGACGGCAGGCGGGTTCGGTTTGACGATTTTCCTGGCGCAGCCGGATGTGAAGGCTATGAGGGCCAATGAGACGGTAACGGCCAACATGATGTTTCGAGAAAAAAGAAACTTGGGAACCCGGATCCGATCCAGCCCCTGGAATGTCACTTGACATTTCGGGACCATGCGGGAGACTTCCCCGCGATCGGGGATACCGGAACTTGCACTTGTCCCATCATATCCATGAGGAATATTTGTCTCATTCCATTCCGTGTTGATGAAAAGCTGATCATCCTTCCGTCGGGCGACCAGGCCGGAGCTTGGTTGGACCCCTGGTCTGTCAGAACCCGATAGTCCGAGCCGTCCGTCCTGATGGTGCATATCTGGAACCGTCCCCCAACCCGGGCCGTGAATGTCAAGAGATCCCCTCGGGGGGACCAGTCCGGATCGGTATTGTAGTTGGTCTCGAAAGTCAGTCGCGTTGGTTGGCCACCGCCCACGGGAATCAAGTAGAGTTGCGGACTTCCCGCTTGATCCGAAACATAGGCGATGGTCGATCCGTCAGGCGACCATGTGGGAGAGATATCATTTCCCCTGCCACTAGTCAACCTCTTTATTATGTTTCCTCGGGGTGTTATTAAAAATATCTTAGGTATTCCTTTATAATTCATGGAGAGGGCGATCGCCCTCCCGTCGGGAGAATAGCGGGCCGAGGCGTTGATACCCGGCCTGGCCGAGACCAGTCTTCGCTCCGGCGGGGAGAAGGTCAGGGACCAGAGATCCGGTTTACCGTTCAGGTAGGAAGTGAACAGGATGCTCCGTCCGTTCGGCGCCCACTCCGGGAATAGATTGATGCTCCCGTCATGGGTTAATCTCCTGAGGTTGTGTCCGTCGAAATCCATGGAGAACACCTCTCGGGAGCGTGATGCGCCGATGAAGGCGATGCGGCTCGCAAAGCACCCGGGGATTCCCGTAAGCTGCTCCATGATCCGGTCGCCGAATTTATGGACCATGGGACGGCGGTCTGTGACACGGCCTCTAAATCTCTTACCCAGTTGCATTTCTTTGAGGGCTACATCGAACAACCTCGCCTCCAGGATGAGCTGATCCCCTTCAACGCGAAACCTGCCGGTTACCAAAGCCTGGGCTCCGGACTGGGCCCATTTTTGGAAATCCGGTCTCTCCACTTCCGCGGGGGCAATGCCTCCCGGGGTCTCGAGGATGTCGAAGAGACCGGTCAGATAAAGATCGTTTCTCAAGATCGTTGCGAGTTCACGGCCGTTCATCGCACCGGGCTGAGTGGAGACGAAATCGGGTATGGCGATCGGCATTCGAGCCAGGTTGGGATTTTCCACGTCTATGACGAGCTTGGCCCATGCCGGAAAGGAGGCGGCGATCAAGAGCAGAAGAAGAGGAACCATTATCGCGGACACGCGCGGATGTCCGGCCAATCGCGGTTGAGAGTTTCTGTTGTCCTTGTCACTGGCACGTGCATTAGCCATTGGAGTAGGCCCTTAGACGGTGATAATCTTGTGGTCGCCGTGAGGTTCCCCGGGGTAATCGCCTGCCCCGGGGTCGGCGCGCTTTTATGAAGATCAGTTGGAGAATCTTCCTGCAAGGCCGCTTGTCCGAAACGCTCGAGTCAAAGCTTGATCCCTGCCGTTTAGTTTTCCGGTACGGAGCTACTGTATGCCGGTCGGTGTGAACCTCAGCGCGAGGCCTCCCGCGCTTCGAATTCTCTCCCTCAATGCCGGAGGAAGCGGTGGAAAAGGCGCGGCCTGAAACACGGCCCTCAATGCAGACCGGTCAAAAACCTGATCCCCGGAGCTCTTGTCCAGGGAAGCGTCCATCAGACGGCCGTCATCTGCCATTTGAACACCGACCACGGCGACTCTCTGCTGCTGCCGTTGCTCCCCGAGGAGCGACCAGTGCGAATTAATGCGGCCTCTTACGACATTGAGCCACCGGACAAGTTCTTGATCCACCTGGGCGTTCCCCGGCCCCACACTCCCTTGCCGGCCGTCCCGGGCATGAGGTGTCGCCTGGGCGCCGCGTGAAGAGGATTGTTCTTTCTTTCTGTTTTGCACCTTCTCTCGTATCGCTGCCAGGCGCTTTTCCAAGAAGTTTGCCGGAGGCTCCTTTTTTGGAGGTTTCGTGGCCGGCTTTTCGGGGCTAGGGGCCTGAACTCGCCGGGGGGTTCTTTTCCGCTTCTTCAGCGGGATGATCTTCTGTTTCGGTGCAGCGATGCTCCGTGGCTTCACGGTTTTTCGAGTGATCTTGGCATCATTTATCTTAGGCGTGGTCCGAGCAATCTCTCGGGGCCGCGGCATCCGCGTGTCTTCCGAACGTGCATGGTCAATCTTCTCGATCAGTGGAAAGACGTTTTTCGCTTCAACCAATTTGACATTGCTCACCCCTAATTCCATGGGTTTTTGCCATGGTCTGAGTGCGGATGCGAGAACGATCACCGCGAGAATGAGAAGGCCGTGGAAGCCTACAGACATCAGCAGCATCCAGGGCGAGCATCCACTCAGGAATCTGGAGTCGAGAGTGATCATCAGCCCTCGGGTCGTGACTCCGGCGACACGGTTATCATGCCGAGATTGGCAATTCCAGCGGCTTTGAGCGCTGCCATGATTCGCACCACGATGCCGTAGGGCACTTCCTTGTCCGCCCGGAGGTACACTTCCGGCGAGCCCCCTTTCTTTGTCATGTCGAGAATGGTCTGCGGCAGCGCGTCCTCTGCTACGGGGTTTTCGTTCACGTAGATTTTTCCCTGGCCTGACACGGATATGATGATTTCATCCACTTCCTGCTTTTTCGTCAGTTCCGAGCCCTTGGCCTGGGGAAGGTCCACCGCAATGCCCTCCTGCATCATGGGCGCGGTGACCATGAAAATGATCAACAAGACCAGCATCACGTCCACGAGAGGTGTGACGTTGATCTCCGACATTGCCGATCTGTTCCTGCCGTTCATACTGAAGGCCATATGCCGCTCCTCACAGAGGCCGGGAGTGACGCCTCACTTGGGAGGTTCTAGCTCTGTTTTCGATTTAAATAAATGCGCTCG
>JARRRG010000061.1:0-10462 GCA_037380965.1 Deltaproteobacteria bacterium | reverse complement strand
CGGCCTCGATCCGCGCACCCACGTCCGCGCGGATCAGATGGATCGCTCTTGTCGACTCATGGAGGCAGCCGGCTGATCATCCTGCCGAGATATGCGGCTCGAAATCGATAGCAAGCCTGCAGCTATCTTATCCAACGTCACACGCGCCGGGGCAGCTTCTCCTGGTTGCCTTCTCAAGAGACAACCTGCGCATGGGCTCTTCGCGGCGCTCTCCGGCGATATTCGATTACGTCCGTATCAATATTCGCCGGCTTCCGGAATGTCCAGATCATTCCCCAATTGGTCTATGTTACGCAGAGCGTCTCTGCTGAAAATACCGAACGCGTACCAGAACGCGGTGTACCATGCCGGCGCTGCCAGATTGCCCCGCGCGATCTGGTAAAGACCGGAGACAAGTAAGACGGTGAAGAAGAGACTCGGGACGTCGAATTCCCCACCAGTCACCATCTTGAGCCTCCTGTTCAGTTTCCCCAGAACCTCTTCCACGCTTTCAAACAGGGTTCTGCGTGACCCCTTCCAGGGTTTGAATCGAAACAAACCGTTGCTTGCCGCGTAATCGGCTATCGGTGCCGGATCTGTGTCATGAATGACGAGCGCGCTGCCGGTAAGCGGATTCACCTCGATGTTTTCAATTCCGGGGCAGTCAGCAAGACTCTCCTTTATCAGCGAAAAGTATGAGCTGTCCCTCTTCTTGGCGGGAATCCTCACCCGCAGTCTACCAATTGTAGAATGAACCACGCGCGCTTCTGGCACCATTGGCGGTTACTCAGCTCATCGAAAAAAGACTCGTTCAGTTACTCAGACTCTGAGAGTTCGGCTTCCACTTCGGCCTTGACTTCTTCAGTAAGGTCCTCGACCATCTCTTTCACATTGCCGACAGCCTCCCTGCCCTTCTCATAGAGCAGGAAACCACCTTTTAAGCCGGCCTTCAGGAGTGGCCGAGCAGCGGCCGCGATCATCGGAATTACCACCGGTGCAGCCATAATCGCCAACCCTACCGCTACCCCCGTCCAGATGTCACCCTTGGGCTTGAAGTTCCAACTCGCCATGTTCCACCGTCCTTCCCTTGCCTGTGGCTCGTGTGACTGAATTGGTCATTACCAATGCAAAACACCTTATTATAGAAGCATGTCACGAGATATTGACGAAAGTCAAGTTAGTATTCGATGAAATTTACATTGCCCTCAGCCGGTTCATGTCTGAGCGGGAGACCTCTTCCCCGACCACCGAGCACCCCTCCTTTCAACCTACCTCCATTTCCGTTCGCTCGTGCACCTGACTGCAAAACCCTTATTCGAGACGCTCATTCGATCGATCTATTCATCGCGACGATACCTCTGCCTGCGGTTATGAGAAGGAGGACGAGCCGCTGATAAAACGAAGCTTCAGGGCCGTGGGGCAGTCCGTCACCCTCCGCATCCGATGCCGATCGGGCCGTACCCTACACCTGTTCGATTTGAAAAGGGTTAGGGTGAGAACATTTCTTCTCTGAAAAGCGCCCGTCCCTTTCACAAAGGAGTGACACGAAGAATCATCAGACCAGCGACCGACCCCAGGAAGGGCATGAAGTCACTCCGAGAGCCGATGAACTCACCGTGTGATACTGGAGAGCGGCGCGCGTACTTCCAATACCATTGACTCGGAAACCTCAGGTAAAATATGGTACTACATGATCGCGCGGTCCAAAGAACGCGCGAAGGACGGTCGCGGCCAGGGGTAGCCGGGCGTAGTCAGATGATGACCGGCACGGCTCAAAAATGGACAAGCGTGCCGGGAGCCGTCGCGGTGAGAGGAGTCTCGACGCCCTCGGCCGTCCGCGATCGCGGGTACCTCCCTGCGACATGCGGACCCACGACTGCGCGGGCATGGACCCGGCTCGGGACAGGCCGGGATCGAGGCCGGAAACCGTTTGGTATAATCCACCGGGCATGCCTCCATGTGAATCGGTACTCTTTGTCAAAGGCGGAGCGAGTACATGGCCAAAGAAGATTTTCCCGTTGTCATCAGTCCCAATCTCGGGTGTCCGATCATTGTCTCTCTGGATGAACTGAGGGATCCTCAACGCCCGTCCATACCTCTGATCATTGCGAGTCAGGACGGCCCCGGCGCGGCGCCGCTGAAAAGCCGTTTCGACGACAGCCTGCGGATCAGGCCGTGTTATATGGTGGAAGGCCTGCCGGAGGAGATAAAGCTGAACGTGCAGGGCGATCCGGTCGAGCTTAAAGACTGGAGTACCCTGTCAGCGTTCAATAGTGCGCACGACACGAGACTGCTCATCAACAAGGAGGTCCACTACAACGTCCTCGGCGCGCAAACCAGTTACTGGAAAGTCGACGTGTCGCCGGACATGGATCCCGACCGCTACCATAGTCTATTAAGGCAATACAATGGGAAGCCGCTTCCTACATTGTATGATGTGGTGCTTACCTCGGAGCACCGTGGGATAGAGAGGGCGAATCGCCATTCATTACAATTTGTGACGGATTTCAGTTCGGGATGTGCGTTTGCGCACGTTACCGACCTCCACATTGCCACGAGAAACGATCACATGTTGGATGAAGTCATTGTGACGAGGCATCGGCGAGATCGTGAACGGATCGAGGCCACGTATATCAACTTTAATGACAATTTCAGAAGATTCATTCGGGAGGCCAATGCCATGGCCGACCGGGGCGAGCTCGATTTTGTCGTCATTTCCGGCGATCTCGTCGACTTCGCTTTTCACGGATGGGAGGATTCCCCCAACGAGGCTGAGAACAACTGGAAGACCTTCGTAAACATCCTTACCGGCAGCGGCTCTCACGAACGGAGGTGCGGGAACCCCGGCCTAAGAGTTGCCGCGTTCACCTCCACCGGCAATCATGATTGGCGCCCACGGCCGTACAATCCCGACCTGCCGGGCATTCACAAGCGTTTCGGCCTCACCAAAGAAGAACTGGGTGCTTACCATTACAAATCCTTTGACGCGTCGAGGTATAACAAGCGGCGGGCACGACTCGCTCAGCAGATGATCCGCAGCCAGTTTGACTCGTTCGATCTGGATGTGTTCACC
This sequence comes from Deltaproteobacteria bacterium, assembly GCA_037380965.1. GTDB lineage: Bacteria > Desulfobacterota > Desulfomonilia > Desulfomonilales > Desulfomonilaceae > JARRRG01. The sequence continues at coordinate 7,410 of JARRRG010000061.1, read as the reverse complement.
GATAACTACATCCTGAAGCTTGCACGCTTGATGACGAGCGAATCCGGTCAGTGGCTGCTGCCTCCCATTGCGGGCGCCCTGGGCATATCGGGAGCGCAATTTGCCGGTTTGTTTCGTAATTGGACGAATTTTGCACGTTTCGGCATATACGGCGCGGTCGGGGCGACACTGTTTGCCGGAACCAAATCGATAACCGACTGGCTGGTACGCGAACGGATCAAACTGATCATGGATAATCCGCTCTATGCCGATCCCATGGCTCTCAACTACTATTTGAAGCATGTGAATCCCTATCTTGACTATGCCTTTTGCTGGGGACAACACGCGTTCATCGTTATGGACACCGGTGCGGACGTAATATGCGGCTCCTTTCAAGATAAAAAGGGACTGAAAAATCTTAAGAAGCTGAGCTTTGTCGGCCACATTCTTGGCGGGTCTCCGGACTCTCTCGCCTTCGATTCAGAGCATACCCACTACAACTGGAGCCAGATCGTATGGCTCGAAAAGGCCCTTGCCGCTCTCAATCCCGTGGTGTCGCCTCAAGGAGAAACCACCGATGCCCGAGGAGAGCGTACCGTCCTCTTTCTTCACGCGCCGCCGGTCAATGTCCCGTACGACATCCAGTACGTAAGGGACCACCTCTGGGAAAGCGGGAGGAACGGCACAACAACTCCGTGGATAAGCAAGCGAGAGCACAACCTCACCTTTGGCACCATCAATCACTATGTGAGCCAGTTTTTCTACCTTTGTCTTGGATTCAGGGAGAGCGACATTTCCAGCGGCAACGCGGAGAAGGTCTGCGGAAGAGTGGATCTTGTGTTCTCGGGGCATACGCACCGGAACATTGAATTCAGGATTGACAAGGATGAGGAGCAACGGATACGCATATACGCTGATCCGTACAGTGAGCGATTAGCAGCGGGTCAGGCGGGACCGGGGGAAGCGGAATCCTGGTGGCAAGATCATAGGCCCGTTATGGTTCAGACCGCGGCCTGTGGCTTTCGAGGGATGCACGACCATCATCCGCCGTACTACCGAAGAGTGGTGATTGGTCCGGAGGGGGAAATCAGTGAATTTGGGGTGAGAAATCTCAAGGGACCGGTGATCTTCGAGAAACTAAAGGAACGAACGGCCACACAATGATAAGAGGCCGGGGCTCATCGGCCTCGGCGTACATCTCCGGACCTGCCGGCCCGCGGGTCGATCGATCGTTCAAACGAGCCCCCCGAAAGATGGGGCAAGGTTCTACTTGAACAGATCCTCGCTTTCCTTGTCGAATACCTTCCAGAATTTGCGCTGGCAGTCCATGATGCACCTGGCGTATCCGTAGTATCCACCCTCCCCCAGCGGCGGAGCCGCCCACTCATAGCCCCCATACGCGCGGCGACACTCCGCCTCGCACTCCGAGCGGTCAAATCCCGCGCGGTATTGAAGGAGATCCACCGGAGCTGCAAAAGGGGCCGCAGAAAACATACTGCTCAATAGAAGTATGACCACGCAGCTTCCTATAACCGCGGGCATTTTCTTCATTTTGTTTGTCTCCACGCTACAGGTTGATTTCCTCTCCATTCTCTCATTTTATTAGATGCAACCGCACGATCGTTGGTTCCACACTATGTGAGGATCATCGGGTTTGTCTCTTTTGCCGTTTCTGTTCGATGAACTTCTCGACCGAATCGGGATCACCGAAATAGATGCAGTGAGCCAGGCACACATTGTCCGCGCAAGCGGGAAGAAGCCCCTGATCCACTCTGTGATGGCAAAGATTACACTTGAGCGCGGTTTGTTTCTCTTCGTCGAACCCTATGGCGTCATAGGGGCACGCTTCGATGCAATCTTGACATCCGGTGCACGCGTCGTAATCCAGTATGACGATTCCGTCGTCTCTCTTTGAGATGGCCGCTTCCGGGCATGCTTCAACACACGGAGGGTCGTCACAATGCCGGCACACGTTGACACGATACGTGTAATCGTGGATCGAGCCTTCTTGGGTCGGGCCCTCTTCCGTCACGAGCAGAAATTTGTTTTCGAAATCATATTCCTGCGCACAGGCCACTTCGCAGGTCCTGCATCCCCAGCATGCCTCATGATCGACGACCAAAGCGTACGAGCTCACTGGTCTATCCTCCCTGACGGTGACTCCGGGCGAATCCTGCACAGGAGCGTCCTGACCGCTGTTCCGCCCATCGCGGGGTCACAGTTTTCGTAACTGTTGTCGGTCAACATATTGACGTTTGATTCCTGCCATCCGCCGGTGGGTTCTGTGGATTCCGGAAACCACCACCCGTGTTGGGCGAACACGACTCGGGGATCCATGCCCGAGAAGATTTTCGCGCGCTGGCGGATCTTTCCTCTCGGTGATTCAATGAGGACCCAGTCCCCCTCCTTGATCCCCTCTTTTGCCGCGGTTTCGGGATGGATCTCAACGGTCGGATCCTTTTCCAGGTCTCTCAGGCACGAAATTTGGCGTCCCTCCGAGCAAAAGAAGCCGGGTATGCGCCGTCCGGAAACGAGAATATACGGATATTCCTTGAACAGTTCGGGCGCACTGTACGGGCTGCCCGGAGGTTCATGGTATTGGGGCAGGGGATCGTACCCCATCTTTTCCAGGACCGTCGACTGAAGCTCCAATTTCCTCGTAGGCGTGGAAAAGCCGTCGGTCCGGTACTTCCGGTGTTGCACCTCTCCTCTGATATAATCCATCTCCTTGAACTGCTTCCAGGTCACGCCCATGGGCTCGAGGATATAATCCAGACCCTGCTCGAAATCTTGCCACCAGTACTCGCCTATGCCCACCCGATGGGCCAGATCGTTCAGCATCTCATGATCCGATTTGCATTCACCCACCTGGATCACCTTGCGTCTCGGCAGGATGTATCCGTGCCGTTTCCAGAAATCCGCGATGTAATCCATCTCGAGCCAGGTGGCCGCGGGGAGGACAATGTCCGCGAGTGCGGCGGTGGGGGTGATGAAGAAGTCCGAAACCGCCAGGAAGTCGACCTTTTCCAGCGTACGGTACACTTCGGCTGAATTTGCCCTGGTGGAAATGGGATTCGTGCTGATCAAGAAAAGCATCTTTACGGGATAGGGCTTCTCCTCCAGGATGGCGTCCCACACCGCTTTCGGGTTGATAATCGAGAACCGGGCACCCAAGCGAAATCGATCGCCGCCGAGCCGCTTGGCGAATTGTTCCTTCGAAATCAATCCGTGAGCGCCGAAGGAGCCGACATTCCTGATGTTCGGAGTTTGGAACAACATCTGTCCGCCGGGAACGTCGAGGTTGCCGGTAATACCCATGAGCGCGATCAAGCTGCGATCGTTGTTCGTGAGATTGGCCTGTATTTCGACTCCGACCCCCCATTGAATGGCCGCGGGCTTGGTCGTCGCGAACAGTCGCGCGGCTTCCGCTATCTGCTCCCTCGGAACCCAGGTAACCTGCTCCACCCGATCCAGAGGCCACTCTTTGACACGTTGGACGAACGCGTCCCAGCCGTGCACGTAATTCTCGACGAATTCTTTGTCATAGAGCTGCTCTTCGATGATGACGTTGCACATGCCGAGCGCAAGCGCGGCATCGGTCGCGGGCCTCAGGCGCAGCCATATATTGGCCCGGGCCGCGATACGAGTAAGCCGGGGATCGACGGCAATCAGCTTGGCCCCTTCATCGAGCGCCACCGAGAACGGCTCGCCCTTGTACGAGTCAGGATTGCTGAACACAAGATTATTGCCCCATACCATGATGCACTTGGGGTGATTCTCGTAGTCCACCACGGGATTCGACCCACAGGTACTAATGGTCGTGGCGAGACGGGGTCCATAACAAAAATGGCCCGCGGTCAGGACATTGGGACTGCCGAGAACATTGGCAAACCGATAAACCACCGCCTCGTTGTCTCTTCCCGTCCCATAGCCCAAGACAATTGACTCCGCGCCATAATCCTCCTTGTACCGGAGCATCCGCTCCGCCAGGGTATCGAGCGCTTCATCCCATGAAATGCGTTCCCACTCACCACTCCCTCTGGGCCCCACCCGCTTCACCGGGTAGGTCAGCCGGTCGGGATGGTACGCCAACTGAATCGAGCCCATAGCCTTGGAGCAGATCGTGCCGTGGTTGATGGGACACTCCGGGTTCCCCGTTATCTTCTTGACCTTCCCATCCTTGACATACACGAGCACGCCGCATCCCCCGTGACACATCCGGCAGTGGCTCTCTACCACCGAATCGTACCCATACACTTCCATCTCACGGGCCACGTTGCTATAGGTGAATTCCGTCATCCCTCGTCCTCCATCTGTTCGAGCTAGCTCTCAAGAACCATCGCTCCTTCGGAGCCCGATTGCTGAATGGATACCGGAGACGCTCCGCCGATCACATGGGAAAACCTCCGTGCAGCATCAGCGACCCGGGCGCCGTGCCTCTTTGCGATCTCTGTGCGAAAGGTGCCAACGACCGCCAACGATCCAATGAGCTTGCCACCTGGGCCAAACACCGGGGAGGCCACCGCGTGAACACCAGGCCGTGGAAATAGAGCTTTGGACCGGAAAGCACTCGCTCCTGCTCGGCTTGCGGAAGGAAGGCCACGATACATGTTCCATGCGCACCCCAGCTCAGGGGAAATCGGTGACCTAACCTGATCGTCACCCCGATATCCTGGACTCCCTCATCCTTGGCCACAACGAACACATGATCGCCGGAAATGAGCCCCAGGAAGGCGGTGCTGCCCGTCTGAACGGAAAGCTCGTGAAGAAGCGGCGCGACGGCCTCCCGAATGTCAAGGTTGCTCAAGACCTTGTTCGACAGGAACAAGAGGCCGGTGCCAAGTGAATAGATCTTGGTGTCCGGCGATCGTTGCACAAATCCGAAATGCTGCAACGTGTTAAGAATCGAGTACCCCTTGCTCTTGTGAATGCCCACCGTACCACAGATCTCCGTCAACGTCATCTTGCCCGAGACATCCTGCGCGAGAGCAAGAAGGATTCGTGCTGACTGTTCTACGGCCGGCACGAGTGATGAGTAATCCGGCCTGTTTGGGCGGGACCTTTTTTCTGTGGGCACGGCAAGGACCTCATGGCGATCTGGGAGAGTTCGCTCCAGCGAATCTTGTTCCGTAGACAGAATATACGGCACCCGCGCTCCCGTCAAGAACAAACTCGGCATACCGCGCGCACCAGGGGTCACGTGTTTCAAAGACTCTCAAGAGCTTTTACCGGAGATTGTGAAAGTCAGTCCTCTTCTCAGAGTTGTTCCAGGTCGGCCGGGTGGACAGGCTCGCCGCGGGTGAGGTTTTCCCGGAGCTTCTCGAATATCGCGCGGTCCCTCCCCTTTCGGGCCTGGTCCCGCTTTTCCAGTGCCTTTAACGGCAGCGTCAATCGGGGATTATCCGAGAAGATTCGCTTGTGCCGGCCGAGAAAGGCCCAATAGAGGTTGGTGATGGGGCAGTTCGTCCTGGGGTCGAATGCACAGGCTGAGCAATAGTCGCTCATTCGGTGTATGTATCCCGCGCCTGAAACATACGGTTTCGTTGTCATGAGCGTTCCTACCGCAAAGGTTCCCATTCCCAGGACGTTCGGCTCGACAACCCAGTCGTACGCATCGGTGTACGCGATCCAGAACCAGTCGGTCAGCTCACGGGGGGTCACATCGAGCAAGGTGGCAATATTGGCGAGTATCATGAGCCTCGTGATGTGGTGGCTGTATCCCTTGATTCGGGTGCGAAAGCCGTCAGTGGAACGGTGCACATGGGCAACAAACTCTCTCCAGCCGAGAACCTGGCGTACGAAGCCTTCCTTACTCTCGATGGGCAAATCCATGCGAGCCACGTCGGAGACCACTCGGGACGGGAGCAGTCGATGGATGTTCATCAGAGCGGATATACGAGTGTGGAAGAGGCCCTGGGAACGGACGGACATTGCGTCCTCGTACGGCCCGAAGAATTCCAGGCACTGTTCCTGAGCCCATGTCCAGACGGTCTCCGCGTCATCCTTTGTGCTGGGGAGAGCAGTCAGGTCCAACTTTCCCGGATGATGTGCGAAGGAATCCGCGATGAGCTGCCCGACCTCGTCTGTGACAGGGTTCCCTCGGAATCTCGGTGGGGAAGGCGCGGACGGCTCTCCGCGCCACGGCTGCCGATTGGACGTGTCAAAGCTGAACTTGCCTCCTTCGGGCTTGCCCGAGCTCATGAGAATCCCCGTCTCTTTCCGGACCCTGCGGTAGAACGCGTCCATGCGCCAGTGTGGCCCGGCCTTTTCCACCGCGTCGAATTGTTCGGGACTGGTGAGCCAGCCTTCGTGAGGTACAATTTCAAGCAAACGTGAGTCCGCAAGCGGCTTCAGATCGTGACGGAGCTCTCGTTCCGCCGGCGCCATAACGCTCAACAGCCCCAATTCCTTTGCCAGCGGCTCGAGCGCGGTGCGATAGGAGCCGGTTGTTGTGACATGCCGGACCGCCACACCCCTGCGAGCCTGTTCCAATGCGAAATGTCTCAGGTTGGACAGGATGAGCGCGAGCTTCTGTTTATGGTAGGGGCGCCGGGCAGCCTTCCACGGAGCTTCGACGAGGACGATGCCGAGCGTTTTCGGGTCTTCCCGGCTCAGCGGGCCGATGGCGTCTGATAGCTGATCATAGGGCACAAACAGCCACCGGCGGTCCCGGGGATCAGGATTTATTTGGGCCAGTTCGCGTGCAAAAACACTCATGGGCCGTATTTCTCGAGGTATCGGGCCAACCGGAGCTTGCGCCTAGTGTTGGCCGACGACATGTAGCGAATCTTGCCGAAGACGGCGCGTTCCGGTCCCCACGGGCGATCGTACCTGCCGAGAATCCAGAAGATGCCGCTGTACGAATTCGGATTCCGGCCGTCCAGCGCATATTTGTTGTTCAGCTCGATCATGATCTCGATGGCTGCCCGAGGGGTGCGTGACCACTCGAGGATCCTCTTTCCCCAGAGCATGCGGAGGTAGGTATGGACCCGCCCGTCCCGAAGCAATTCCCGCTGAGCCGCGTTCCAGACGTCGTCATGGGTTTGCGCGTTCTCAAGCTGTTCGAGTGTGTACCCGTACGGTCGGGGATCCGATTCGTGCTTCTCGAGCGTTTCCCGTGCCCACGCGGGCAGAGATTCGTACCGATGATAGTCCGGTCGATGATGGCACATGTTGTACCCGATCTCCCGCCACGTTATCAGCTCGTCGAGGAAGGACTCCGCGTTCCGGTTGACTCCCCACCAGCCCTCTCGCTTGCCGTGAGCGGTGGGAGAAATCATGGTCGGTGACCACCTTTCCCGTTTCATCAGCTCGTGGAATACCTGGTGAACCGAAAGGTGACCGAAGTGAAGATAGGGTGACAGACCGCTCGCGGCCTCTTCATCGGGATGGTTGCGAGCGTCTGCGTACCGTGGCAGGGATTCATTCAAA
>JARRRG010000060.1:0-11825 GCA_037380965.1 Deltaproteobacteria bacterium | reverse complement strand
TTTGAAAATTTTTTTCCCTGAACCCCGGACTCTGCTGCGGTGAGCTCTTCTGGTAATACACGGAAAAGAGGGGATATGTTGACCGGCACGTGCGACCGCCGGCTCATGACCGGGCTGCGTGTCGCGGTAAAGCGAAGTACTGAGTGAGAAATGTGGGTACGCGGCTTCATGACCGACCGTGCCGCGTTGCAGAGACGTCACGGATGTGTCGTCCGACTGCATCGATGGCACGCGCAGAGCGGGGAATCACGTATTGAGCCCACTGAGCCCCGACCCACAGGTGAACGGGGAGGCAACGGTGAGTGAACGCGATGGGAAACCAACAAAGATAAGGATCGTGACCGAATCGGACGAACAGAACGAGGATCGAAGATCGGTCTCCGACCGGCACGCACCAATGAGTGTTGGAGAGCGCGCGGGACCGGGAGGCGAAGGAGAAGTCGAGCCCGATGGCCCGGCCGACATCCTGAGCCGGCTGCGTACAGAGGTCAGCGGACATCCAGAGGTGTTCAGCAGCGCAGACGAAATTCTCGCAACGATCGATCAGGTATTCAAGGGTGGCGGCCCGAAGGGAGCTGAAGCCGTAGCGGTGTTGGAGCGCTGGGTGGAGGCGGAAAAGGAGTCCTCGGAGAATCGAAACCGTTGGATGAGAGCGGTCGCGGATCTGGAGAACTATAAGAAGAGGGCCTCGCATGAACGAAGCCTGGCCATGAAGTATCGTCACGACGAGCTCCTGAGAGACCTTCTTCCAATCCTGGACAACTTGGAACGAGCACTGAGCCACTCCGAAGGCGCGGGCGAACCGGATCCTTTAAATGAAGGCGTTCGTTTGATCGTCACCATGCTGAAGGACCTGATGGCAAAATACGGCGTGCAAGAGATTAAGGCGATGGATGAGCCGTTCGATCCCCATTTGCACGAGGCCGTGTCCCGCGGCCCGTCAATGGACAAGAAGCCGAACACGGTGATCCAGGTGCTCGAAAAAGGTTACACCTATCACGATCGTCTATTAAGACCCGCCAAAGTTGTGGTCTCCAGCGAGGCGGATCAGGGGAACAATTAGTCCCCCGGCAAGAAACGAGCTCGAGAAAAGGAAAATAAGTGAGGCCGTTGCCATGTCGGCGATGGCGGTCAGGAGGAAAAGATGGCCGGTAAAGTGATTGGAATCGATCTGGGAACCACAAACTCATGTGTGGCGGTCATGGAAGGTGGCGACCCTGTGGTCATCCCCAATTCCGAAGGTGGTCGAACCACCCCCTCGATGGTCGCGTTCACGGACTCGGGGGAGAGGCTCGTGGGACAGGTGGCCAAAAGGCAGGCTATCACCAATCCAGAGAATACACTTTTCGCAATAAAAAGGCTCATCGGAAGGAAGTTCAGCTCCTCGGAGGTCCAGGCGGACGTCAAGGTCTGTCCGTTCAAGATCGTCGCGGGGAACAACGGAGATGCCGCGGTCGAAGTACGCGGCAAGCAATATACCACCGCGGAAATCTCGGCAATGGTGCTTCAGAAGATGAAGCAAACCGCGGATGATTATCTGGGCCAATCCATTACCGACGCGGTGGTAACGGTCCCGGCCTACTTCAATGACTCTCAAAGGCAAGCAACCAAGGATGCGGGCCGAATCGCGGGGCTTAACGTGCTGCGGATCATTAATGAGCCGACAGCCGCGTCCCTGGCCTATGGCCTCGATAAGAAAAAGGAAGAGAAGGTGGCGGTGTTCGACCTCGGAGGAGGAACCTTCGACATTTCGATCCTCGAAATCGGGGAAGGCGTTTTCGAGGTCAAGGCCACCAACGGTGACACCCATCTCGGCGGGGAAGACTTTGATCAGCGAGTCATCGACTACCTCGCGGATGAGTTCAAGAAAGACCAGGGAATAGATCTCCGCACTGACAAGATGGCCCTCCAGCGGCTCAAAGAGGCGGCCGAGAAGGCCAAGATCGAACTGAGCACCTCTATGGAGACAGACATCAATCTCCCGTTCATCACCGCGGACGCATCGGGGCCGAAGCACCTCACCATGAAGCTCGCTCGCTCGAGACTCGAAGCGCTGGTTGACGACCTCGTCCAGAGAACAGTGGAGCCGTGTAAGATGGCCATGAAAGACGCGGGCCTCTCGACCGGCGAGATCGATGAGGTCATCCTCGTTGGGGGAATGACCCGTATGCCCGCGGTTCAGGCAAAGGTGAAAGAGCTTTTCGGCAAAGAGCCGCACAGAGGGGTGAATCCCGATGAAGTGGTCGCGGTGGGCGCAGCCATTCAGGGTGCCGTTCTCACCGGCGATGTGAAAGACGTGCTCCTGCTGGACGTGACGCCGCTGTCCCTGGGTATCGAAACTCTCGGTGGCGTGTTTACACGTCTGATCGAGAAGAACACGACCATCCCCACCAAGAAGAGCCAGATTTTCTCGACCGCGGCCGACAATCAGCCCTCGGTCTCCATCCACGTGCTGCAGGGCGAGCGTGAAATGGCCTCGAACAACAAGACACTGGGACGCTTCGAGCTTGTCGGCATTCCACCGGCTCCCAGAGGCATCCCGCAGATCGAGGTCACCTTCGACATCGACGCCAATGGCATTGTTCATGTTTCGGCCAAAGATCTCGGCACCGGGAGGGAACAGTCGATCAAGATCACGGCTTCCAGCGGACTCTCCGAGGAGGAGATCCAGAAGATGGTGAGGGACGCGGAGTCGCACGCTGAAGAAGACCGCAGGAAGCGAGAATTGATAGACGCTCGCAATCAGGCCGACTCGATGGTCTACATGACCGAGAAATCTCTCAAGGAGCAGGGAGACAAGGTCGACGCGTCGACAAAGAGCGTGATCGAAGCTGAGATCGCAAAAACCAAGACCGCTATGGAAGGTGACGACGTTCAGGCCATCAAATCCGCGATGGAGTCACTGCAGCAGGCATCTCACAAGCTGGCCGAGGCCATGTATCAGCAGGCGGCCGGCGGGTCTCAGCAGGCCGCAGGCGGAGAGCAGGCAGCCGGACAAGGGGGAGCCGGAGCGTCTGGCGGAGCTGACGAAGAAGTCGTGGACGCGGATTTTACCGAGGTCAAGGACGAGCAGAAATAGGTGTTGCCGTGCCGTCGGCCGCCGGCCGCGCAGGACTGAGAGCTCTCGCACGCGCAGGAAGGAAACCGGAATGACGGGAGCATCGAGTCCACGATTCAGTCCGGGCAGCGCAGGAGTCGAGCTTCATGAGAGTTCGGAACGGACGCGGTCGCGTGTGGCCGCAAATAGGGCTCATGGCGGTTTTGCTGGGCGCGCTCCTCTTACTATCCGCGCCCGGCCCCCGTCAAGCGCCGGTAGAGGAGGAACAGGCCGACCGGATTATGATTGAGGCCACCGGTCTTCTCCAGGGGATAATCAAAGGCATATCAGACGGAGATTACAAGCGGTACACGAGTCGATTCTCACCTGTGATGAAGAAGGCCCAGAGCCGGGAGGCATTCCTCGATTTGCAGAAGAAGTTCCAGAAGAAGCTCGGAAAATTCAAATCGATGGAATACCTCGGGTACTACGAGCAGTACGGCGAAATCATCACGCTGTTCAAGGCCCGTTTCACCAAAGCGAAAGGGGATGTGCTCATCAAGCTGGTCTTCGATTCAAAGGAAGGCAATCCGCTCGTCGACGGCCTCTGGTTCGATTCACCAGCCCTGGTAAAGTAACGGATGTATCGACTCGATGAGGCAGAAGAGAGCCTGCCCGTCACGAAGCGGCAAATTCCCGCCGAGGTTGACCCATCCTCCGTCCCGTGTTAGAAAATTCCGATATTCTCATGCCCGGCCGCTGGAGGCACCGATAGACCCAATGCATGGTGCACAAAGGGTCAAGCTCGGGATTGCCGCGAGATGGCGCACGATTCCGCTCAGGGCTTCCGGGCGAAGGTCTCTATAAATGGCAATAGTCGAACCGTTCCGAAGCGTTCAATACAACGGCGATTGCGCGGGTATGCTCGATCGTCTCATCACACCTCCCTATGACGTGATCTCGCCGGAAGAGCAGGAAGCATTCTATCAGGCCGGAAACAATAAATACACGAGAGTGGCGGCGACCCTCAGAAGCTGGCTCAATGACGGTGTCCTGGTCCGAAGTCAACGCGAGAGCTTCACCGTCTACCAGATGGAATTCCGACGGCCTGACGGCGCGCGGCGGACAATAGACGGCATCGTGGCCCTGGTCAAGGTCGAGAGCTACGGCAGGGGTCGCGTGCTTCCCCACGAAAAGACGTACCGCGGACCAAAGGAGGATCAGTTGAATCTCCTGCGGTCGTGCCATGCTCACCTCACGCCAATTCATGCCTTATTTAATGACAAAGAGCATCACGTGAGCAAGGAGTACAGCCGGGTCATGGAGAAATCTCCCGACCAGGAGGCCGAAGATTCGGAGGAAATCGTACACCGGACCTGGCAACTTCAGGACGAAGAAGCGATCTCGAACATTCGACGCGTGCTCTCGGAAAAGAGTCTCTTTATTGCCGACGGTCATCACCGGTATGAAACATCCCTTGCCTACCGGGATGAAATGAGGGCTTCACAGGCACAGGATGCGGGAGCTGGACCCGAGTATGTGATGATGTATCTCACGTCCATGTCACATCCGGGTTTGACGATTCTGCCGGCCCATCGGATGGTCAAAGGGCTCCCGGAGATAAACGCGGCCAGGATCCTCGAGAAGCTCGATCCCTATTTCGACATCGAAGCCGTGAGCCTCGGCGCGGAGGATGTTCACGCGGCGGCCCGGACCTTGGTCACGAGGGTTTCGTCGTTCTCCGAGGAATTGGGAAAATTTGGCATGGTCTTCGGGCAAGAAGACCGATTCTGGCTGTTGAAGCTCAAGAGCATAGACGCGGTTGACGCTCTCATCAACGCGGCGACCCCGGCTCCGCTTCGAGAAATGGACGTCACCATACTCAGGTACGCGATCATGGGCCATGGTCTCGGTTTGGACCGGGATCGGCCGGAGGGTCATATCGAATACACTCCCTCGGCTGATGAGGTGCTGGAAAAGGCCAGGACCGGAAAGATTCAGGTCGCGTTCATTCACAATCCCACGCGAGTGGAGCAGGTCCAGGCCGCGGCTGAATTGGGACACAAGCTGCCGCACAAGTCCACGTACTTTTATCCGAAAATTGCGTCAGGCCTTGTCCTGAACGTGTTTTGATTTCCGGGTCGACGGTCCACGCACCGGAATTCAAGATTCCGATCCCTTCCGGGCGTACCAAGAGCGTGAAACCACCGCTGGTGAGAGAAGGAGAGTCGGTCGACGGCCTGTTCCGGAACAAGGTTCGGGTCATTCAGGCGGCCAGAGGGTACCGGGTTTCCGAGGACGCCCTTATCCTGACCGGGTTTGTCCGCCCCCGGCCGAATGAGCGAATATTGGACGCGGGAACGGGATGCGGGGTGATCGCGTTTGGGCTTGCGATCAAGGAGCTGTCAGTCTCGGTGGTGGGACTTGAGATCCAGGAGGCATTGTGTGACCGCGCCGGTCGAGGAGTAAGACTGAACCGTCTTGAAGGACAGGTGTCTATCGTTCGGGGAGATCTGAGAGAAGCAGATCTCTTTTTTCGTTCCCCTTGCTTCGATGCGGTGGTCTGCAATCCGCCATATTACGAGCCGGACCGCGGAAGGCTCAACGTGCTCGAAGAGAAGGCGTTGGCCAGACATCAGCTTTTGATGCCGTCGCCCGTGCTCTTTCGGGTCTCCGGGAGGCTGCTGCATCCGGGAGGACGGCTGGCGTTGATCTACCCTGCCGGGAAGATCGATCAGATCAGGCAAGCTATGTTTGATACTGGATTTAAGCCGTCACGTATGTTATGGATTCACCCCTGCGAGGGAGCCGCTCCGGGCCTGGCCTGCATTGAGGCGCGACCGGGAAGGGGCGCGGTTGACTTGATCGAGGATTCTCTTTTCCTCTATGATAGGCAAAAGAGGAGAACAAGCGAAGCTGAAGCGATTATGGCCGGCGAGCAGATGACCTGATCCGCCCGATCGCGATTGCCTGATCGCCCGAGATAAAGGTAAACTCATGGCCAGGCAGACGGGCGTGAGGGACCCGAACCAGCGAGAAAGTCCGATACACGCCCGTTCTTATTTCGGACCGAATTGTTCCAGGGGCGTAGCTCTACTGCTCAATTTACTGCTATCATATACGTGCGAGCAACGTTAGACGAGTCGATGGCGGCACGGTCGCCCGGAGGTTACCATGGAAGAGTTTAGAAGGATTAAACGACTTCCGCCCTATGTTTTTCAGCAGGTCAATGACCTCAAGATGGAACTGAGGAGGGCAGGAGAAGACATCATCGATCTCGGCATGGGCAATCCGGATATTCCCACGCCCGCCCATATTGTCGACAAGATGGTCACCGCGGCGCGTGACTCGAGGAATCACCGGTACAGCGCGTCCGCGGGAATTCAGAAATTACGTGAGGCTTTCGTCGCCTGGTGGAAAAGACGCTACCATGTCGATCTCGATCCCGCCCGGGAAGTCGTGGCCACCATGGGAGCCAAGGATGCGCTCGCACATCTCGTTCTCGCCACCGCGGGGCCCGAAGACGTGGTTTTTGTGCCCTCGCCCAGCTATCCCATCCACCCCTATTCCGTGGTGATTGCGGGTGCAGATCTGAGGCATGTGCCCATCAGCCCTGACCGTGATTTCTTCGAGGATCTTAAGACCGCGGTCCGTTTGACGTGGCCCCTGCCAAAGATGTTGATCATCTCGTTCCCGCACAATCCCACCACCATGGTGGTCGACAAGGAATTTTTCGAGAAGATTGTGGAGTTCGCGCTCGAATACAAGATCATGGTCATTCACGATTTTGCGTACGCGGACCTCACGTATGACGGATACGAGGCGCCCAGCTTTCTCGCGGTCCCGGGAGCCAAGGAAGTTGGGGTGGAGATCCTCTCACTATCGAAGAGCTATTCCATGGCCGGATGGCGAGTCGGATGCGCCGCGGGCAATCCCCAGATGATCGAAGCGCTCAGGCGGCTGAAGAGTTATATTGACTACGGCATCTTCCAGCCCATTCAGATTGCCGCCATTATTGCGCTCAATTCGGACCAGCAGTGCGTATCGGCCATCGCAGCGGAGTACAAGGATCGTCGAGACGCCTTGTGTTCCGGTCTCGCTGATTGTGGCTGGGAAGTCATGCCTCCCAAGGCCACCATGTTTGTATGGGCGAAGATTCCGGAGCGGTTTCGCTCTCTGGGATCGCTGGAATTCTCCAAGATTCTCACAGAGCAGGCCAAGGTTGCGGTGAGCCCGGGGATCGGATTTGGGCCGCATGGAGACGAGCATGTGCGGTTTGCCCTGGTGGAAAACCGGATGCGCATCAGACAAGCCATTCGCGGCATTCGAAGTTTCATGGCCAATCCGCAGCTCGATGCTGAGGCGATAGGTGAGGTGGCCCGGTCTGCCGCGGGGTGATCCGGGCCCCGTCGCTGGTAAAACCCATGAAAGAGATATCCATAGGCCTGATTGGATTCGGAACCGTAGGCTCGGGGGTGGTTCGGATACTCCAGCAGAATCAAGACATTGTGGAAGCCCGCGCGGGCTTCCCGGTGAAGGTGAAGCGGATTGCCGACCTGGACATCGAGTCGGACCGGGGGGTCCACGTTGACCGCGCCCTCTTGACGACAGAAGCCAGGGACGTGCTCGAGGACCCCGAGATCTCGATCGTCGTGGAACTGATCGGCGGGTACGAGCCCGCTCGCACCTTTGTCCTGGATGCCCTGAGGAACGGCAAACAGGTGGTAACGGCCAACAAGGCTCTCCTCGCCCAACACGGCCCGGAAATATTCGGGGTCGCGCACGAGACCGGCAGGGAGATCGCGTTCGAAGGTGCGGTGGCCGGCTCCATCCCCATCCTCCGTTCATTGCGGGAAGGACTCGTCGCAAACAAATTCGACAAGGTGATGGCCATACTGAACGGGACCTGCAACTTCATACTCACCGCGATGGACGAGAACCCGGGAGTCTCGTTCGAAGAGGTGCTTCGCCAGGCCCAAGAATTGGGATACGCTGAAGCGGATCCCTCTCTGGACGTGGGCGGGATCGACGCGGCGCACAAACTCGTGCTGATGCTCAGTCTCACTCATGGTATCCGTGTGCCGGTGGATCGCATTCACGTGGAGGGGATCACCCGGATCAGTCCCCTTGACGTCGAGATCGGCAAGAATTTCTCCTACAAGGTGAAGCTGCTGGGCGTAATCATCCTCCATGGGGAGCAGGTGGAGGCACGCGTGCATCCTACCATGATACCAAGGACCCATCCTCTGGCCCGGGTGGACGGCGTGTTCAACGGTATCTACCTCGAGGGTGACGTGGCCGGGGAACAGCTCTTCTACGGTCGCGGCGCGGGGAGGGAACCGACTGCGTCCGCAGTAGTCGGCGACATCATCGAAATCGCGAGGAGCAGTGTCAATGGACGGCCTGCACGCGTTCCACCCCTCGGCTATCCTGAAGATCGTATCAGATCGTCCGGTGTGATGGCCATGGATGAGATCGTGACGAATTACTACCTCCGGGTGCAGGCACTGGACCAACCGGGAGTCCTCTCAGAGATCTCCGGGATCATGGCGGAGCATCGTATCAGCATTCATTCGGTGATTCAGAAGGGGAGGCATAAGTCGCGCACCGTCCCCGTGGTTTTCATCACACATACGGCGCGAGAAGCCGACATCCAGGAGGCCGTGAGGAAGATCGGCGCACTCGATGTTGTCGAAGGGCAGCCGGTCATAATGAGGCTCGAAGACGAAAGCCTCGCGTGATGGCAGCGTCATAGGCTCGATGCGATTCCCGAAAACACGCGGGAGGCTCACGGACTTACGAGGAGCAGACCACGGGTGTTGTCGGGATGCACGGCACCGTGAGGTGAGTGCACTGCCCTTTGGGGCCCTGGAGTGCGAGCCTCGGGAACAGCCATCCCTCTCAGTGGAGAAAAACCTATGTGGAAAGGTGTGATCAAACAGTATCCGGAATTCTATCCCTTCGAAAACGAGAAGCATATCATCACGCTCCGCGAGGGAGGCACGCCGCTCATCCCGGTGCCCCGATTGGCCGAAAAGATCAATCCCGGCCTCTCTCTGTTCGTCAAATTCGAAGGACTCAATCCCACCTCGTCCTTTAAGGACCGGGGCATGACCGTGGCCGTGTCCCGGGCCGTTGAGGAAGGGTCCAACGCGGTCATCTGCGCTTCGACCGGGAACACGTCCGCCGCGGCCGCAGCTTATGCCGCACGGGCAGGGATCAAGGCGTTTGTGGTCATTCCGGAAGGAAAAATCGCGCTAGGAAAACTCGCGCAGGCAATGATTCACGGTGCCATGGTCATCCAGATATTGGGTAACTTTGACCAGGCACTGCAGCTTGTGAAAAAGATAACCCAGGACTATCCACTTACCATGGTCAATTCGGTCAATCCGCACAGAATAGAAGGGCAGAAGTCCGCGTCCTACGAGATATGCGATGATCTCGGTGAGGCCCCGGATTTTCATGCACTCCCAGTGGGCAATGCCGGGAACATCACGGCATACTGGGCCGGATACAAGGCCTACAAGGAGCGGGGCAAGATAGATTCCGTGCCCCGAATGATCGGCTTCCAGGCTGAAGGAGCCGCTCCCATTGTGAGAGGGCATATTATTGAGAATCCGGAAACCGTCGCCACTGCCATACGCATCGGAAATCCGGAGTCCTGGAAAACAGCAGTGGCCGCGCGCCATGAGTCAGAGGGCCTCATAGACATGGTGAGCGACGAGGAGATCCTCGCCGCCTACCAGATGTTGGCAGCCACGGAAGGTGTTTTTTGCGAGCCCGCTTCGGCAGCCTCCGTCGCGGGGGTCATAAAGAAGAACAAGGAAGGCCTCTTCGAGAAAGGCCAGCGGATCGTTTGTACCTTGACCGGACATGGACTGAAAGACCCGGATACTGCCATAAAGCTTTCCACGGAGACCATGTCGTGCGAGCCCAAGACATGTGAGGCTGAATTGAAGCAGGTGCTTGATGCTATCGGACTCTAGAACCAAACATTTGATACTGGTGCCGGACGGCATGGCCGATCGACCTATTCCCGAGCTCGGAGATCGCACGCCTCTCGCGGTCGCTGCCACTCCCTGGATGGATCGGATGGCATCCGCCGGCGATATAGGACTCACCCGGACCGTGCCCGAAGGGATGGATCCCGCGAGCGACGTGGCCAATCTCTCTATCATGGGGTATTCGCCGATCGAGATTTACACCGGCCGCGCTCCGTTCGAGGCTGCCTCCATGGGGATCGATCTGGATGACAGCGATCTCGCGTTCCGGCTCAATCTCGTGACACTGGAACAGAATTACACGGTCATGGCCGATCACAGCGCGGATCACATTACGAGTGGCGAGGCGGTGGAGCTCGTTGAGTCTTTGAGACCCATGGCCGAATCCATCGGACTGCTGCTCTATCCGGGCATTTCGTACCGGCACCTGCTCGTGTGGAGAAACGGGCCCACGAATTGTGTAACCAATCCTCCTCATGATTTCGCGGGAGAGCCGGTCGACCGCTACCTGCCCTCCGGCGAGCGAGCCGACGTATTGCTGCGCATCATCATCAAGTCGTGGAAGATTCTGGAAGGACATCAGGTCAATCAGCGGCGACTCATGCGCGGCAAGGGTCCGGCCAATTCGGTCTGGCCGTGGGGCCAGGGCAGGCCGCCGAGGATGAAGACCTTAAAGGAGCGGTTCGGGATAGAAGGGTCGGTTGTGGCCGCGGTAGATCTCATGAAGGGTATCGGCAAGTATGCGGGCCTGGATGCTGTTCACGTGCCGGGCGCAACCGGTTACCTTGACACGAATTACGAGGGAAAGGTTCAGGCCGCGCTGAACGTTCTCAGGGAAAAGGATTTCGTATTTCTTCACGTGGAAGCTCCTGACGAGGCCTCCCATTCCGGCATGTTGGACCTCAAAAGGCGTGCCATCGAGGAATTTGACGAAAAAGTGGCGGGGCCGATGCTCAAAGGGCTCGAGGAGTTTCCCCATTGGCGGCTCCTCTTGCTGCCCGACCATCATACCCCCCTCGCGACACGGGCCCACGCACCAGACCCGGTACCCTTTATATTACTCGATTCTCGGCAGTGGGACCCGACTCACCGCCAGGACATGCGTGTCTTTTCAGAAGAGGTGGCTCGTGCGTCAGGGGTCATGGTAGAAGACGCGACGAAAATGATCGAGATGCTCCTGGAGACAGACCGTGAATTCGAATTGAAGTAGCGGACCCTCCTGTCAGAGCGGCTCCGGTAATATGTCTCGGTTCCGCTCCAGACAACCCGTTCAGGTCGGTCGTCACTCCCCGTATCGTTCCAACGTCCTGTACAGCGCCGCGGTCCCGAAATCCAGGCATGCTATGGGAATGCGTTCGTCAGCCGCGTGCACGAACCGTGTGAAGTCAAAACCGGCAGGCAGATTCATCGGCAGGAAGCCATACGATTGAATGCCCAACCGGGAGAAGAAGCGTGCATCGGTTGCTCCCGGCAAGAGTACGGGCACGGGCGCTCCTTCCGGGTCGGCCTCCCGTAAGACATCGGCCAAGGTCCCGAACAGGCCCATGTCAGGCTCACCCGGAGCGGGATCGTACCGGAGTACCTCGATTTCCACATCTTCTTCGACGACGTCCCGGATCTCGGAGATGAGGTCGTCGGGACGGAACCCCGGCAACAACCGCCCATCCAGTTCAACCTCAAGCTCGGAGGGAATGACGTTAACCTTCTCCCCGCCTCTCACAATCGTGACGTTCACCGTATTGTGGAGCATCGGCTCAATGTTTCGGCTCCGCTCGCCGAGCAGTCGC
>JARRRG010000059.1:0-7827 GCA_037380965.1 Deltaproteobacteria bacterium | reverse complement strand
CCCTTGGCCTTCATTTTGTACGCGCTCCACATCTCGCAACTGACGCAGTTCCACATGGCGTCTTCCATGGTAAGGAACCAGGGCAGGAAATCAGTGGAACCTCCATCGGGGCTCGAGCCAGGGCGAGCGCCGGCCTGACCGAAGATGGCGAGGTCGCTGGAGATCGCGATATCGCAGGCCATGCCGATCTCCTGTCCACCGGCCACCCTCATCCCATTGACACGACAGATCACGGGTTTCTTGCAGCCAAGGATCGAGTCAACCATCCCGTTGAACAGATCCATGTACTCACCGTATTCATGGGGACGCATCGAGTAGTATTGCGCATACTCCGCGGTATTACCACCCGTACAAAAGGCCCGGTCGCCCGTACCGGTGAAGACTGCCGCGACCACCGACCGGTCCATGCTTGCTGCGGAGAAACCGGCTATGACTCCCTTTACCATTTCGGTGGTGTAGGAGTTGTACTGTTTCGGATTGTTCAGACGGATCCATGCCACGTACAGTCCGTCGATCTCCTTGCCCTCGGGGTCGGTCAACGGTCTTTTTTCGTAGACCGTGCACGGAGCTTCGGTTCCCCAATGCTCCGGACCCATGAGGATATGATCCTTTATTGAATCGTCTCGAGGCAACCATTCCAATGACATCTTTTTCTCCTCCTTGAATGTGCTGGCTTGACCAGAAATGTTCCGGCCTCCAGGGCTTCCCAACGGTCAATTTGTCGGAAATGGAACCCGAAAGGCGATGGGTTTTCATCCCGTCGGGGAAGCAACGACCAGGGGCCCCAAGTCCGGGCCGGAAGTCTATGTTACCGGCTCAAAGGCAAAGAAGACACGCGGAACCTCAACGACCTCTCTCCCCACTTCCTGAGGAATCGGATCCACGTCGAAAACCGTAAGCCGTACCTCGTCTCCCACTTTGAGCTCGCCTTCCTTGCAATTGACGACGCGTACAAAAAACGTTCTCTTGCCTCCAAGATCCACAAGCGCATGAATCAATGGGGGCTTCCCGAATCCCAGGGGCACTCCCACCACTTCCTCGGTCAGCTCGACCACGGTTCCGCTGGTAGGCCAATCGACCCACTCCATGTTTGTCGACCAGCATTCAGGGCAGAGGATGCGCGGGGGAAAGGGCTCTGCGCCACATTCCGCGCATTTCGTGGTGGTGAATCGGCCTTCTTTGAGATACTCGAAAAAGGGGTATATCTGGTTGAACTCTTTGGACTCCTGCGGGAACAGGTCCATAGTCGCCATGTACTTGCCATCCAGAATTGAGATTCCCGGCGTGCTCATGCAGCCTCCCTCCCGTAGATCAAGACGGTGTGAGCGGCTATAAAGCCGCTGAGATTGTGGGTCAGGCCCATAGTCGCGCCTTCCACTTGCTGGACAGCGTCCCCGCGAAGCTGCTTCATCACTTCGATGCCCTGCCGAATGCCTGTCCCTCCAAAGGGGTGCCCGCATCCGAGAAGACCGCCGTCCGTGTTGGTGGGGACTTTGCCCCCTAAATCATTCTGACCGTCGGCAATGAATGGACCTCCCTCACCTTTTTCACAGAATTCGAGGTCCTCCATCTCGATAACCTCGGATATGGTGAAGCAATCGTGGGTCATGGCAACGTCAATATCTTTGGGCTCCACCCGGGCCTTGGTATATGCCTGCTTGCCCGCGATCTTGAGTGCTTCCCACGTTGTCCAGTTCGGCATGTTGGCCGACATGTTGTTCAAAGTTGCCTGCCCGCTGCCCCTGACGTATACCAGCGGTTTGTCGGTCATCTGCTTGGCCTTTTCCTCAGCCGCCAGGACCACCACAGCAGCACCGTCGGTGATAGGGCAACAATCGAAGAGCGTGAGGGGCGGCACGATCATGCGAGCGTGCATAGCTTCGTCCATGCTGATCTCTTTGCGAAATTGAGCCTTGGGATTTCGAGCCGCGTTACGGCGATTCTTTACGGACACCGTTGCGAGCTGCTCTTTCACCGTACCGTACTGCTTCATATGCTGTTTGGCCACCATCGCGAATACGGGAGGCGGAAGGCCCAACCCGTGCGTCCCATCCCAGTCGTGGTCCACTGAGGCCAGCTCGCTGTAGAATACCTCCCACTTCTGAGGTGTGTACAGCTTTTCCCCGCCTGCCACCATTACTACGTCAGCCTGTCCCGATTTGATCATGGCAAACGCGAGAATGATCGCGGAACTGCCGCTCGCACAGAGAAGCTCCACCCGAGCACAAATGTTCTTGGGCTTAATCCCCAGATATTCAGCCACCAGGGGTGCGAGGTGGGTCTGATAGGAGGTGCGCTCGGTGTACGCGGACGCCACCAGCAACCCATCAATCTCCTTGGGGCTGACCTGGGGATTGTCCTCATAGCAGGCACGAGCCGCTTCTTGAAAAAAGTCGCGCTGGCTGCCTTCTCTGACGCCCCATTTGGACATTCCTCCGGCAACTATGCACACGTTACGATCCATAAATGAGTACCTCCGGTTCCTGATTCGGATCTGCTTTAGGCTCGGCAACTACCGCGGGAAACACCCTGACCGCAGCTCCGGTAATAAACCGGAATCCCGATGCCTTTTATTAGTCTCCCTTTGTACTATGCAAACAGCACTTTTCACAATAGCCCAGCCCGCTGAATCGCACTCCATAATGATGCTTCCGGCAAGCTCGGCTAATCGCCGGCCTATCGTCAGGTCTGAACGGACCGACGCGAGGTCCGTCGAGTCCCCTTCCCCCTATGAGCAGCGTGAACGGACCGCACCAGTTAGTGAGCATGCGGAACTACCCCCGACACGGACATGATATTCCAGAAATGCATCGCCGGGAGTGGCATGGATTCCCCGGTAAACTCTACAGTTTCTCGCTTGTTAACGCAACCCTGTTCGCGAACGTCAATGTCCGTGTGGCGATGCAGGTCTCCCTCAACCCCTCCCGGTTCAGGATTCGGGGTGCAACTATTCAGCAAAGAAGTAAGTTTACAATATGAGGAGAGGTCCTGTCGATGGTTGCGGCGTCAACCCGCTCATAATGCCGCCACATCCGGCCCGTCGGTACAAGCCTGCCCGCAATTGCCGAGGAGCAGCGACCGCGCATCGACCAGGTTGACAAGATATGTCCGCGGCGTCATCCGGGATCCGAATTCAATCAGCTCTTGAAAAACAAGGCAAAGGCTTTGTGACACATCCAGAGATCTTCTTTAGACAGGATTTCGAGAGGTGAATGCATGCCGAGGATCGGTGGTCCGATATCAATGACGTCCATTCCGGTCTTGGCAAGGAATTTCGCTACCGTACCCCCGCCGCCCTCGTCTATTTTCCCGTGTCCGCCGGTTTGCCAGACGATCCGGTTCTCATTGAGGAGCTTCCTTATCCAGGCGGCATATTCGGCATTAGCATCTGATGCAGCATACTTACCGCCGTGTCCGGTGTACTTTTCGACGGTGATCCCGAAACCGACCCTACAGGCATTCCTCTTTTCGAACACATCGGGATAGGTAGGATCGAGCCCGGCATTGACATCCGCGGAGAGCCCCTTCCCGTTGAAGAAAACCTTGTTGAGGTTGTGCGAGGTGGGGTCGATCCCCGCGCGTTCCATCAGATTCATCAGGAACAGTTCCAGGAACCGCGACTGTGCGCCCGTATTCCCTTCACTGCCGATCTCTTCCTTGTCGTAGAAGACGGCTATCGCGGTGTGTTCGGGCCTCTCCGTTTCCATGAGCGCGGTGAACGAGGTGTACGCGCAAACCCGATCGTCATGACCGTACCCCGCTACGAAGCTTCCGTCGAGACCCGCGTCCCGCGCGGGTTCGGCGGGCACGATCTGTATTTCCGCGGTCGTGAAATCCTCCTCGGTGATACCGTATCGGGAATTGAGCAGCTCGAGGATTGCGAGCTTCACCCGGTTCTCCGCTTCTTTGTCGGGATACGGCAGCGCGCCGACAATCAGGTTGAGATTCTCTCCCGGTATGAATTCGCTCGCCTTTTTCTCCATCTGCTTCCTGCCGAGGTGCGGCAGCAGGTCGGGTATGGTCAGGATCGGGTCTTTCGGGTCGACGCCTATTTCCACGTCTACCAGGCGACCGTCACCGAGGACGATGGTGCCCACAAGGGCCAGGGAACGGGATACCCACTGGTACTTCTTTATGCCTCCATAGTAGTGGGTCTTGAGAAGCGCGAGGTCGGTGTCTTCGTACAGCGGATTGGGCTTGAGATCCAGCCTGGGGCAATCCGTGTGGGACGCGATCAGCCGACTCCCGTCGGTCACGGGCTTTCGGCCCAGCACCGCCATCGCGAGGAGCTTCCCCCGTGTCACCTGGAAGACTCGAGCACCTTTTTTGCTCTTGCCGTGGAGGTCGACGAATCCACGGTCGACCGCGCGCGATATGAATTCAGTGACAGATTTCCTCTCAGTGCGGGCTCGATTCAAGAAATCACGGTATCCGTCCGAGTACCGGAACGCTTGCTTCTTCTCCTTGGCCGAGAGTTTGTCCCACACGCGGACGGGTTCCAGGATCAACTTTTCCACAAGTTGCTTGGTCTTCGTCGTTCTTTTTGTCGGCATACGGTCCTCGGTCGCTCCGATTGTGGGTGTGCGCTAGTGGACGTATTTCCAAGGGGGGGCCAGAGGATTGAATGCTTCCGGGATGGATCGAGGTCCGTCGGAAGCCGGACCGAAAGGTCCCAGGGGCGGCGCGGACGCGGACCGAGCGATTGCCCGGTTTCCTCGGCTGAGGAATTTCTTGGCCACATTAACGGGCGTTGCGAATCCGATGCCCTGGCTCTTCCAGAGCAGAATTGTGTTGATGCCCACAACCTGCCCGTCCAGGTTGAACAGAGGACCGCCTGAGTTGCCCAGGTTCATGGCTGCATCTATCTGAATGAGCGGGGGATAACCGGACCCGGCAATCTTCCGCCGCTTTGCACTGACAATGCCGATCATGAGCGATTGACCGATACCATAGGGATTCCCTATGCCGACGACCCATTCCCCCAGCTCCACCGCGTCGGAGTTTCCCAACTCCACGGGATACAGCTCCTCCCGGGCATCTATCTTCAGCAGTGCGAGATCGTTCTTGCCGTCCCTCTGGAGCACCCGTGCGAAATACTTCCGGCCGTCCAGCAACTCCACCTCGATCTTGGATCCGTTGCGCAGGACGTGGTCGTTCGTAACGACATGGCCGTTGCGTGATACGATGAAGCCGGCGCCGTAGCCCATCGCCTTGCCCCCGGACTCTTCCTTCGATATGCCAAAGTTGCCCAGGGACCACGATTTGCCCGACTCAAGCATCCGAATGGAGACTACGGAGCGATTTACCTTTTTCACCAGGCCCTTGATGTCGACTGAGCCCGCATGGCTGAGAACCGTATGCTCCGGTCGCGCGGCGGACCGCTGAGGCGTGAACGGCATGGGCGAAAATCCAATGTGCTCTCTCTTCGCGGCAGATTGGAAATCACGTCCGTACGTCCTGCTATGAGCGGGGAGAGACGGAGTGGCCGCCTTCCGAATCATCAGGTCTCCGGCATAAGACAATGGAGAGAGAAAGAACAGCCCCGAGGAAAAACATGCTATTATGACAAAAACTGCAAATCGGAACGCAGCCATTCTCGGACTCCTTAGTGACGGGACCCGGAGTCAAGCGCCTGAGAGACGTTTATTCCGGGATGTTGAGTTGGGATATAGTCCCATCACGGGCGCTTTGTCAATCCCTTTTTATGTTTTTCCCGAAGGAATCAATATGTTTGACGTATTTCATAATGTTGTTTATCAATAAATATATAAGGTACGCAAGGAGTGTAACACGATGTATGAGGTTCGAATAGTCGTCGGATTCTCCGCGGCTCATCGTTTGAGAGACTACAAGGGAAAATGTGAGCATCTGCACGGTCACAACTACAAAGTCGATGTCCGCGCGCGTTCGGAGCGCACCGGTGAGGGAGGCATGGTAATAGACTTTGGGGAGCTCAAAGAGGCCGCACGACCGATCCTCGAAAAACTCGACCACTCCTTTCTCAACGACATCGAGCCTTTTGACCGCAGGGAGCCGTCCGCGGAAAACATTGCAGCCTTCATCTTTGATGAGATCGAACAGGAACTGGGAGAGAGAGCGAAGATGCTGCACAGCGTTTCCGTTTGGGAGTCGGACACGGGGTGCGCCACGTACATGAGGGACCCCGATTGAACCGGTGTTCGGTCCCTTTCTCGCTTCAAGGGCTGGGCCAACGGCCCCGCGTATGGTAAAATATAAGATTACCGGGGACACAGAGAGAAGAGACGCGGGAACCAAAGGAGAGTTTTCGTGGAAATGTGCTCAATGCCTGATATCCAGAGTATGCCTGACAGTCGAAACATCCCCATCGACAAGGTAGGAGTGAAGGGTCTGCGTTATCCCATATCGGTCAAGGACCGGGAAAAAGGCTTCCAACACACGGTGGGGGTGTTTGATCTGTTCGTCAATCTGCCTCACGACTTCAAGGGAACCCACATGAGTCGTTTCATCGAGGTTCTCAACGAGTTCCGGGGACAGGTCTCGATGGACAAATTTCAAAATATCCTGGAGAAGATCAAAACCAAACTGGACGCGGAAAGCGCACACATGAACGTGGAATTCCCCTACTTTATCGAAAAATCCGCGCCTATGACCGGCACGCCGGGACTCATGTCGTACACCTGTTTCATGCGCGGTTCCCTGGCCGATCGGTTCGACTTGATCGTTGGGGTCGAAGTCCCGGTCACCACCGTGTGCCCCTGCTCGAAAGAGATCTCCGACTACGGGGCGCACAACCAGCGCGGTCTCGTCCGAATCCAGCTCAGGTTTCGAAAATTCTTCTGGATCGAAGAGATTATCCACATTGTCGAGTCGTCGGTCAGTTCGGAAATCTTTTCGCTCCTCAAAAGGGCTGATGAAAAATTTGTCACCGAGCAGGCCTATGACAATCCCATGTTCGTCGAGGATGTGGTGAGGTCAGTCCTCTCTCGGCTCCGGGAGACCAATAATTTTCCCTGGTATCGCATCGAAGCGGAAAATTTCGAGTCGATTCACAATCACAGCGCCTATGCCATGATCGAAAAAGATTTTTCCCCACGTCCTGAATGCTTCCAGGGAGTAACGGTCAATTCTTTCAAATGAGACCTCGAGCCTTCGCTTTGAACCCGCGGGCTCGGAAGCAGGACCGTCTTGAAGCAACAGACACAGATGAGTCCTTCGGATGAACGATCTCCGGGAAGGGGCAACACTCCGACACAAACGCGGCGGAACACCCGTGACCGGCACGCGAGGTTTCCCACCCTGAAGGGGGCTGCCCGTTCCTCATTCTCGGATGGCTTGTCCCGAGGGGTCCATACGGAAGCCCCACTCAATTGAAATCATTCGTTCTTGTGTGCTATAAGCCGTCCGGACAAGAATCGAGAAATTCCTTCCGAGCGCTTTCATCTTGACAGGATTTCATTTGTCGTTTATTTTTAGTACGTTGAGAAATCGTTTATTTTTTTGTAATTGTTGTGACAACAATTTCCTTGGATTATGAATCTTTTTTGAAGTAATAGTTTTTTCCCCGCCCGCAAGGGTGTAATCGCCGCCCCGACGAGGCTGCCCATTGAACGCACGGTTTCTTATCATAATCTTCGTAGTTTCTTGTGCTTACGTGGGACAGGTAGCCGCGCTCGAGCCAAGCAACTCGGAAGGCGTTATGCGTCAAATGCTCGGCAAGGTGGGCAGAGGAGAGGCGATCTTCCCGCTGGCGTCTACCACGGACGGAAAGAAGAGGTACGATCCGGGGCCTGGCGCGGTTCCCATCTCCGCGATCGGTAACAGCAGGACCGCGTCGCCCTCGCGAGA
>JARRRG010000058.1:0-7831 GCA_037380965.1 Deltaproteobacteria bacterium | reverse complement strand
CTTTTTCTCTCGTGTCAGGCTCCTCTGAATCAGCCTTCGCGGTGATGGTGGCCGTGATCGAGTCCGGCTCCTTGGGCTTGGCTGCTCTTTTTATCGGGAATTCCCCTCTGGCCAGTCGAGCGAGAAAGGCGTTGTCAAGTACGATCGCGTAGGACCCTACTTGTAGGGTGTGAAACACCGCTTCAGCGTCTTGCCAATCCAAACCCAAGCAGCCGTGGGTGAGTCTCCCTCCCGTGGCTTCCGCGTAGTGGATATATCGAGCACCGTTAAAGACGAGCTTGTACCTGAAGAAACCGGGAACGCGTCGATCTTCCCATCGCTGAGGGATGGGCTCTCCCTCCTCGATGAAGTACCAGTCGGGTCTAATCCAGTCAGCCACCGGGACTTTGCTCCTGATGGGAAAAACCCCCACCGGGGTCTCAAACGCTCCCACGTTTGTCCTGCCTTTTCCTATGGCAACCGGCCCGATCCTCAGCAACCGTCCTGCACGGTTATAGAGGTAGAACTGGAAATTACGCTTGTCGATGACAATGAAGGGTTTGCTGTTCCTTTTCTTTATGATGTTCGCGATATATCGGGCTTCGGCCATCACTGCCCGTACCTGGTCCTCGTCGTTGATTCGATGGCCGTACGAGTACGTGTCGTAGATCTCCTGTGGAGGAGCCACGTTGGCTTGTTATGCCTGAGACTGGTTCATTGTCCGGGCCATCTGATCCCTGAGAATCATCTCGGCATCTCTCTCGTCGTATTGCAGGTTCGCATACGGGGGAGTGCCCGGCGCATACTGGGCCACGCGGCGGTTTCTTTCACCGTATCTATCCCGGGGGTACGATCCTCGTTCGGTCCAGTACGGATTCTGCCACTGACCCTGATCTCCGTACGCATACGTCTGGGCCCCCGCCGGCGTACCGAACAGAGAGAGGCTCAGAAGCGCCACCAGACATCCTAATAGATTCCCAGCAATTGAATCCCTCTTATGCCACATAACTGCGGAAAACCCCTTCATTGCGTTGAAATCATTTTCATCTATAATGTAAATAAATCTCCGTGTCAACATATCGGCTTGTCGACGATCCCGCGTATTGCCCGCTTTTTCGGAGCTGGGGCGAGGGGACTACTTCATTTGTCCACAGATCACCGTGAACAGTTCCCCGAATGCAGGACGTTTTCAGTGAACGCTGCCGGATCGCCTCCATTCATCAGGGAACGAAGAAATGCCACGTGATTTCCAATGATTAGCATGGAGTCCTCGTTGACTTCGCTCTCCTTCTCATGAGAGGAGGCCGTACTTTTTCATCTTGTACTGAAGATTGCTTCGAGAGATTCCAAGGATCTTTGCCGCTTGAGCTTGTACGTGTCCCGCCCTCTTCAGGGCTTGACCGATCATCCGTTCCTCTATGGCGTCCAAGGTCTCGGAAAGACCTCTTTCCCATGAAATGAGGGCATCCAACCCCTCCTCTATCTCCGGTGATTCCCGTATTTCAGGGGGAAGATCCTCGGGCACGACCACTTGTCCCCTGGAAAGTACAAGCGATCGCTCAATAACATTCTCCAACTCTCTGACGTTGCCCGGCCACGAATAACGATAGAAGGTGCTCAGTACCTCGGGGTCCAACTCCGGTATGTTCCGGCCCAGTTTTTCTCCGAACCTATTGAGGAAATGGGCTACGAGATAGGGGATGTCCTCTCGGCGTTCCCTGAGAGGCGGGACCACGATGTGCACCACGTTGAGCCGGAAGAACAGGTCGTCTCGGAAGCGGCCTTTATCGACCTCTTCTCTGAGATCCTTATTCGTTGCAGCGATGATGCGAACGTCTACCTTGATATCCTTATTACCCCCGAGTCTTTGAAATTCCTGCTCCTGGAGAACCCGCAGCAGCTTTACCTGGAGCCCCAGAGACATTTCGCCGACCTCATCGAGGAAAATGGATCCTTTGTCGGCAAACTCGAATTTTCCCTGTCTCAAGTTGATCGCTCCGGTGAAGGCGCCCTTTTCATAACCAAAAAGTTCCGATTCCAGGAGACTCTCCGGAACCGCTGCACAGTTAATGGACACGAACGGGGCATTGCTCCGGGAGGACGCGTGGTGAAGGCCCCGCGCAATAAGCTCTTTACCGGTCCCTGATTCCCCTGAGATGAGGACGGTCGTCGGCGTGTCGGCAACTCTCTTCATAATGGTGAAGACTCGCTCCATAGCCTTTGACCGGCCTACGATGTTGCCCCACAACGTTCCCAGCTCAATCTCGAGATGCCTGATACTCCTTATCAGTGACCGTTTCTCTACCCCTCGGGCCACTGCCTTCTTTACTTCCCTGTTATCAAAAGGTTTCTGTATATGGTCCAGTGCTCCCTTCTTCATGGCATCCACAGCCTGGTCCACTTCGGCATAGGCGGTCATGAGAATCACCGGAAGGTCCGGGTCGAGCCGGGTGACCTCTTCCAGGAGCTCTATACCTGACATGCCGGCCATCTTGATATCCGTCAGCACGGTGTCAACCGGGGTCGTCCTGATGATGTCCAGTGCCTCCGAGCCGGAAGACGCTGTCAAAATTTCATGGCCCTCATCTTCTAGCAGATCCTCAAGGACGACCAGGTAATTCTTTTCGTCGTCCACGACCAGAACAGTGCTCATAGCACATCCCTCACCTTTCAACGATGGACTGCCCCATTCCCCTCCTCCGGTCCCCGGGTGGGAAGAGTGATTCTGAAAACTGCGCCCCTGCCCTCCGTGCTGTCAACGGAAATCTCTCCGCCGTGGGCAGCGACGATATTGTGGACAACGGAGAGGCCGAGACCGGTCCCCATTTCATGGGTCGTGAAGAAGGGAGTAAAGATTTTTGAGAGGTCTGCTTCCGTTATCCCATGCCCGTCGTCGGCAAAATCAATTCGTACATGAGAGTCCTCGGGAGAGATGCTCACCGTCAAGATCCCTTCATCGTCCATGGCTTCCAGCGCATTGATTGCCACGTTGAGGAATGCCTGATAGAGCAGATCGGGATCGCCCGTGATAAGGGGATCAGCTCCGTTGACTTCCTGTTCATGCCATTGGATCCGTCTGCGGCTGATTTCTTGGTCCAGGTTGGTTCTCACCCTCGAGATGACGTCTCTGACATCGATCACCGTGGTTCGGGGCGACTTGGGCTTCGCGAAATCAAGAAAATCAGTCAGGATCGCGCTCAGGCGAGTCGCCTCTTCCACGATGATCTTGGAGAGCCTGCTGAGTCTTGCCGTGTCGGGGTTGCTTTTCTTCACCAACATCTCGGCGGAAGAACGAATGATTCCCAGTGGGTTGCGAATCTCGTGCGCAATGGTAGCTACCATCTGGCCAAGGGAAGCCAGTTTCTCCGATTGCTCCAACTGACCTTCCAAACGCTTCTGGTCTCTGGCACGCTCCAACAAGATGTTCTCTCCCCGCCGCACGATAAGCGTAAGCGCGAGGAAGAGAAAAACCATCAAGCCCGCGGCAACCAGAATGATTACCATGAGCGATCTGTGAACCGTTCGATACTGGTGGGTCACGTCCTGGGTAATTTGAATCACCCCGTAGATATTACCGAGCATCCAGTAGTTGCCGGTCACTTCCCTCAGAGGGTAATAGGTATTCGCCACCCAGTTCGCTTGCCACGGGAGCGAGGATTTTTTCTCTCCCTTGACAACGGTAAGATCCTTGCCGGTGATGGCCTTGTCAAAGGGTGACGTCTTAGGCTCGTACTTTCCGATCAAGTCGTACTCCGTGCTGTAGACGATCTTCCGGTTCCGGTCTATTATCTTGAGTCGCTCAATCTTGAGGCCGTAGGTAAAATCCTTGACAAGCGAATCGAGCGCGCCGAACTGGTCCCACTTCCTCAGATCTATCCGAATTCCTCGCGCTTTCAACGGAGCATAGAACCCATTGTAGATGTTGTAGTTGAGGTTCTCGGCCAGGAGCTTGGCGTAGTTTTCCGCGCCCGTTAAGAGCATGTTGACGCTGCGTGTGTAGAGAAATGCGCAGAGCAAGAAAGTCACGACCGCAATGACCACGAATCCGGATATAATGAAATATTTGACTAACCTGAATGGCCCGCCGGCTCTGCTGGAGGGTAATGAGTCTCCTGGCATCAGTGGTACCTGCAGAAATTCCGTCTCTCGTCTGGGGAATTTATCATCGGGTGGCTCCAAGGTAAAGGAAAACGGGCGCACAACTCTTGCCCGAACGGTTGACGGCCGTCACCGCTCCGGGAATGGTCGTGAACGGTTATCGTTGAATCCGTTGTTCAATCGTATTCAAGAATTCTCGGGCTCTGGCCGCCGGACATCGATCGTGCGCCTTCTCCATCACGAGCCGGTCTGGGCTGTTTCTGTCGTCTTGCCGATCAAACCGCAGAGTCTTACTCTGGAAAGACCGCCTCAGGCCTCCATGAACCGTGCGCCGTTGCCTACGGGATGATAGTATGGATCAAGGTAGGTACAGGGAAACGAATAGTCCGCCTTTTTTCACGGCAAGTTCCAACAGCTTGAAATCGATCGCTCATCTGCCCGAGGATCATTCACGGAGGCATGAACCGCTGCCCCAGGAAACAAGATCACGCGGTAGGAGTTTTCCCCCACAGTTCGCCTGATCTCAGCGGGCACAGAACCGCGTCCGAGATCGCTCCCTCTCTCGGGGATATCGCGGAAGAAATCAATTCATCGCACACCCGGCTCTGAACGGAGAGCGGCAGGCTGCCATGACCGCGGTCCGGCCGGAAGCGCTTCATGCGTTGCCGAGGTCGTCCGGGTTCATTCGTTCAAGAATCTTGGTGAGTTCCTCGTCGGTTTGCTCTATATCTTCCTGGGTAAAGATGACCTTTCGTCGCGCCATTTCGTCCTGATCCCCTTGAACCATCCCCTCAATCACATTTTCACTCACGAAAATGGGAACGCCGCTCCAGGTAGCCAGGACGAGCGAATCGGATGGGCGGGCATCGACAGTTATCACATTGCTGTCATCGCTTTTCAAGTAGATCGTCGCGTAGTACGTGTGATCCCTGAGATCGTCAATCTCGATATGCTCAAGACTCAAACCGGCCCTCTCCAGGATATTCCTGAGCAGCTCATGCGTGAGAGGACGCTGGAAGACTTCTTTGTTGATCGCCCTCTGAAGCGCCATGGCCTCAACCGGTCCGATCCATATGTACAGCTCACGTTCTCCGCTCTTCTCTTTCAATATCACCACCGGCTGGAGATTTCGATTGTCCGACGCGATTCCGACGATCATCATTTCCTGGAATTTCTTGTCATGCTTCATGGGGACCTCCCAAGACGGCAGTGTGAAAGACTCACCGGCAAATTGGAGCGCGAATCATCCAGCAGGGCCTGTTTTAATGAAGAAAACTATTCAACATCCACACTAACACCCGGGGAGTCATCTTGTCAATGCGCGACTAATGTGCCGAATTTCCAACTCGAAGTCGGGTCGGAGTGACCTCGGAGCTGCCCGCCAACATTCCGTTACTCCATGGATCGAGAGGCATCAGCAGGAGGGTCCCTTTAAGATGAAACTATGGTAGCATGCCCGAGCAGGAACGGACGTGGACGCGCGGGTCGTGTCTCCGCGGGAATACGCCCCGGATCGGAGGACGGCACAACACGAAAATCCGACACCATCGTCGTGCGGCCGAGGCCGTAGCCTTTCCGCTCACCCGTGTCTCTCTTGGGAGTGACGCTCCTCTCAACGGAGTGTGGATCAATGTCTTGCCGAAAGGGGTGTTGTTGAATGTTCATGCCGAGGATCGATCGCAAGAAATGCAAAGAAGTCCGCGAATGTATAGATGTGTGTCCCGTGGATGTGTTCGAACTGGATGGGGAGGAGACCGTGGTAGCTAATCCTGCGGACTGCATCGGCTGTGAGTCGTGCATTGCCGTCTGTCCGGAGGAGGCCATAACGGTTGAGGAGATTTAGGACTGTCAGGACAGTCGCGGCGGACAATCGCAATCCCCGGCCGCTTTCTCACCTCCCGATCGGCAAGCGCTCCCTTTCGGCTGACCCGAGAATCTTGGGACCGTGATCGCTCTCACGTCATACAGGCCAACTTCTCACGACTCACTTCCTTGACGAGCCGATTGAACGGCTGGCCGCCGCGTCTGTTCTGATAGGGGAATTCCGGGGCACGCCTCCATTCTGCCGGAAACTCCTTCGCGGGCTGAATGGGCCGAACCAAATCGGTGCCGGGCGGTTGCGAAGGGGATGTCCGTCAGGATTTGGGAGGCCCGCTGGATATCGGCTGCCCCGTATCGGGCTGCGGCTCGTCGGCCGCGGAAACCCTTTTCGAGATAAGTATCGTGCCGAAAGGTCGGTCCTGGTATACCCGAACCAACCTGAGCTTCACTATTTCCAACAGGGCGAGGAAGGTTGTCAGGAGATTCGGCCGTGAGCAGTCCTCTTCGAAGAGAGAACCGAACGTGATCCATTCCCGATGCCGTAATCGTTCCATAAGTTCGTGAATCTTGTCTTTCACCGACAGTCGATCCGGTTCAATTTCCAACAGGTCGCGGCGCGAGGTGCGTGCCAGCAGCTCGCGGAAGGCCGAAAGGAGCTCGGCAACGCCGACATCAAG
This sequence comes from Deltaproteobacteria bacterium, assembly GCA_037380965.1. Lineage (GTDB taxonomy): Bacteria > Desulfobacterota > Desulfomonilia > Desulfomonilales > Desulfomonilaceae > JARRRG01. The sequence goes on along the minus strand of JARRRG010000058.1, from coordinate 1,256 downwards.
TGGCTGCTCTGACTTGGGGACACCCCCGTCCTCTTCTCCCTCCTCTCTTACGAAAACGTCACGGTCCAGTATCGGAACAGCGCTCAAGTTCTCTGCCGCCTCTTTGAAGCGCTTGTACTCGAGGAGATGAGCCACCAGTTCGTCCCGGGGGTCTTGCCCTTCTTCATCCGGCTCGGATTCATCCGCGGAAGGGAGGAGCATCTGCGACTTGATGTGAGTCAGGTAAGCCGCCATGACCAGATATTCCCCTGCCACGTCCAGATTCAGGGATTTCATCAATTCGACGGTCTCGAGATATTGGCGGGTGATCAAAGCAATGGGGATGTCGGTAATGCTGACTTCATTCCGATGGATCAAGTGCAGCAGGAGATCCAGAGGTCCCTCGAAGACATCCAGTTTGATCTCATATGTCATAACGGTCAGAAGCCGCGCCCGAGAAGTATCCCCTCGATGAAGGTGATCGGGGGCACTATCAGGTAACCGATCACTCCGGTGAAGATGAGTAACATGAGAATAATGAATCCGTACGGTTCCAGGCGTTCCATTTGATAAGCCAGGTCATGAGGGAGTAATCCCTGCAGAATTTTTGAACCGTCCAGCGGCGGCACGGGGATCAGATTGAACACGGCGAGCACCACATTGATACGGACCGCGAATCGGAGAATCAGGTACAGCGGTCCCAGCACAAATTGCGCAGCCTGGCCCATGATCAACCCCTGCGCGGAAAACGCAAGTGCATGGAGACCGAAGGCCAACACGGCCGCAGTCACGATATTGGCAGCCGGACCGCCGAAGCTGACCCACATCATGTCCGAACGCGGATTGCGAAAGTAGCGGGGGTCCACCGGGACAGGCTTGGCCCACCCTATCGCGAAGCCGGCGATCGCAGTGACTACCAGCACAAAGGCGCCAAAGGGGTCAAGGTGGCTGATCGGGTTGAACGTCAATCGACCCGACAGCTTTGCGGTCGGATCTCCGAACCGGAGGGCGACGTACCCATGGGTGAATTCATGCACCGTTATCGCCAGCAGGAAACCGGGAACGATCACCACAAGGAGTTGAATGATGTGAGAAATGTCAAAGCCGCCCATTGCGTTCCATTCGTGCTCGTGTTTTGCCGCGAGACTCACTCGCGGAATTACAACAGGTTGGTGGTTACCGCGTCCACCGTACGACCCCCAGGATTGAGACGAGGGCCTTGCGCAATTGAAAGAAATGGCTCAGCCCTAGCGCGTGCCAATTTATCATCTTTGGGA
>JARRRG010000057.1:0-8441 GCA_037380965.1 Deltaproteobacteria bacterium | reverse complement strand
CGACTGATGGTGAGAAAGAGTTAAGAGCGGGCGTGCATAGAATCGACGCTCGAGCGCATCTCAGATGTCACCGGCCTGTCGTCCATAGCGAGTCAAGTCCGATCGCACGAGTGGGACCGGTCTCGATCTCTCGGCATGGAGCTCGACGTGGTGCCGGCAAACAATTACTTGCGGTACGGGGAGCTCTTCCCGGGGCATTCTATCAGGGACATTTCCCCGCTCATCAGAATGGTGCGAATGAAGAAGTCGGCCCTCGAGCTCGAAAAGATCCGTGCCGCGGGTCGGATGAACGACCGCATGTTCGGCCGGGTCAAGGAGATACTCACCGAAGGAATGACCGAGCTCCGGTTCGCCGGTATGGTGGAAGCCTATTACCGGGAACAGGGACATCAGGGATACCTCAGGGTACGGAGCTTCAATCAAGAGGTGTTTTACGGTCATCTCATGTCCGGGCCCAATCTCGCGCTGAATGGCAGCTCCCTCGGGCCCAATTCCGGAAGAGGATCGAATCCTTCATTTCCCCAGGGCCCCGGTCACCGGGTAATCGGAAACCAAGAACCAGTGATGGTCGACTATGTGGGTGTGCACGAGGGACATGGGCCGCCCGGGAGTGAAGGCTGAAGCGCTCTATCAGACAGCGTGCGACCTGGCCGCGGAATCGGGGCTTCACGATCGGTTCATGGGCTATCCGACACCGGTGCGCTTCGTGGGCCATGGAATAGGAATCGAGGTGGATGAGCTCCCCGTGGTCGGTCTGGGCTCACCCCATACGCTCGAAGAAGGGATGGTGCTGGCCATCGAACCGAAGTTCTTTTTCCCCGGAGAAGGGCTGGCCGGACTGGAAAATACCTTCGTGGTGACAGAGCAGGGCCTCGAACGGCTCACCTTTTTTGACGATGCGATTCAGGTCCTCTGAGGTCGGACAAACGGCCTCACCACCACTCAGGGTGAATCACCGCGTATCACTCTTCCTGTGGTAAGAAATGGAATCCCTCGTTGGCCTTTCCAGTTAATGTGAACGGCCTGAGCGTCACCGGCTCCTCCAGGTGGTTTCTGATAAAGCGGACCTTCGAATCGTAGTATTTGGCGAAGAGGACGGTGATCGGATGAGCCTGGTCGGTGGGTGCCGCCGGTGAAGGATGAGAGCTTCGACATCCGCGAACAGCAGAAAGCACGAACGAACGATGTATGCGAGGGAATGATGCGCCATACGCGGTCGATCCCGGGGAGCTGCGCCCGCGCATGAGGAGATTCAGTTGAAAAAATCTCGTACCAGTGAAGAATACGATCGCTCTTTCCCGAAAGAGGAAATACACGCGCGGATAGGGCGGCTCCAGGACTTGATGAGACATCACGGTTTCGGCGGGGCCCTCATTGTCCAGCGCGCAGACCTGTTCTACTTCAGTGGCACGGGGCAGGATGCTCACCTCTTTGTTCCGGACGAGGGAGAGCCTCGATTGATGGTGAGGAAGAGTTACGAGCGAGCCTGCATGGAGTCGCCACTGGAGCATATCTCGCTTGTCACTGGCCTCTCTTCGGTGGCGGATCAGATCCGATCTCATGATTGGGACCATTCTCTATCTCTCGGCATGGAGCTCGACGTCGTACCGGCAAACAATTACCTGCGATACAAGCAGCTCTTTATCGAGCACTCGATCAACGACATTTCCCCGCTCATCAGAAATGTGCGGATGGTGAAATCGCCTCTCGAGCTTGAGAAGATCCGCGCGGCGGCCAAGATGACTGACCGCATGTTCGGCGTGGTCAGGGAGATGCTCACCGAAGGAATGACCGAGCTCCAGTTAGCCGGCCGGCTTGAGGCCTACTACCGGGAGCGGGGACATCAGGGATACACAAGGGTACGGAGTTTCAATCAGGAAGTGTTCTACGGTCATCTGATGTCCGGCCCCAATCTCACGCTGAACGGCAGCTCGCTCGGACCCCATTCGGGATCAGGAACGAATCCTTCCTATCCCCAGGGACCGGGGCACAGGGTAATCGGAAACCGTGAACCGGTACTGGTCGACTACGGGTGCGGTTGCGACGGGTATCTCGTAGATCAGGCCCGCGTATTCGCGCTGCGCGGGATCGATGAGAAATTCCTCGACGCGCATGAAGTCGCGCGGAGGATCCAGCACGCGCTGATTGCCCAGGGCCTTCCTGGGGTCGAGGCTGACGCGCTCTATCACACCGCGTGCAACCTGGCCGCGGAGTCCGGTCTTGGCGACCGATTCATGGGCTATCCGACCCCGGTGAGCTTCGTGGGTCATGGCATAGGCATCGAGGTGGATGAGCTGCCGGTGATCGGTCTGGGCTCAGCCCATACCCTCGAAGCAGGGATGGTGCTGGCTTTGGAGCCAAAGTTCTTTTTCCCGGGAGAGGGCCTGGCCGGACTGGAAAATACCTTCGTGGTCACAGAGCGGGGCCTGGAACGGCTCACATTCTTCGACGACGCGATTCAGATCCTGTAGCAAAGACCAACCAGCCGCGGGACGTTCACGTTCACGCACGGCGGTGTTCTTGGACAGGAGGAGGACCCGCACCATGGCGAAGGCGGGAAAGCGCCTGTGCTATGGGGGTTCTCAAAAGTTCTGTCCAAATACCCCGTGCCCGGCGACGCTCAATCTTGTGGTCGCATCGAGAATGGGGTGGCCTGGAGGGGAGAGATTCTCTTCTTCAAATCCAATTGGATCACGGCACTGCCGACTACCTCTCCGGCTGTCCGGGGCGAAGCCACGGAGATATTCCGACGGAAATCTTGTCCGGTTTTTTGACCGAGGACTCGAAGAATGCACGAGGGACATTCTTTCTCAATCCGGCAATATTTTCAGGAACCGTTCCAGACCGCGGATCGAATCAGCGGGTGGTGCCACCACGCAATGCCCGGTCAGGGTGCGGTCTCGCTTAACACTCTTCCTGACGTGAGAAACGAAATCCCCAGTTGGCCTTTCCAGCTAATATGAACGGCTTCCACGACCGGCGGGTTGACCGCCTTGGCCGACTCCCACTTTACGATGAAATTCGCGCCCGAGCCCCCGGTCTTGTCGTACACATCCACCAGACTGGAGGTAGTGGCCAGCGGTTTGAGCGTTACCGGTTTCTTCAGGTAGTTTCTGATGAATTGTCCGTCCGAATTGTAGTACTTCGCGAAGAGCACGGTGATCGGACGAGCCTGGTCCGTGTTCCGAATGCTCAGCCTGGCGCCCATATCTATGGGAAGAGCCTTGGGACCGACGACCACGTGAGAGTAAATCGGAACGTAGATTGTCTGCCCTTTTGACAACGGCCCCGCGGCCGGTGAAGGAGACGTGAAGACCAAGAGACTGGAGAGAAGCACTACACCCAGGCAAAAAGCTATTCCTCGTGCCATGAGGCTACCTCCCTGGAACATCCCTGTCGAATCCACCGGCCGCGGCAACGGCCCGGACATGAATTCAACCGGGCCGACACACGGTACGTGGGGTCCGGCACATGCTTTGGTGCAAGGGTCAGAGCATACCTCGCGGCGGACCCGCGGGTCAATGTCAAAGCCGATCAGCCCTGTTCGGTGACCAACCGGCCGTGCGGGGCATGCCGGAAATTTCTGCTGCCGTGCCGAGGAAAGAACCCGTGGTTTTCAAAAGCATGCTTCGGCTGCCCGTTTCGTAAATCGCGGGGCTCGCTGTCCGAGCGCCTATCAATTTTTCTTCTGCGGCCCGCGTCCCTGGATTCCGTCTTGACAGGTGGGCCGGGCTGTGGTCTGGAAGAAGAATCAGGTCCAAGACAAAGAGCCGGATTGACGCGAGAAACGTGAGTGGGCAGTACGAAAAAAGTGACCTCATACCGCATCATCGAAGAAAAGGTTGTGCAGGGCCGGCGGGTTCAGCTCGTTGAGGACGATCTCGGGACATTATTTCTCCGAAGCATGTCACCGAACGGAAAACAGCTCTCGCTGAGCGCTCCCATCCATACTGACAAAGCTGCATTGGCAGACGCACAGGAGTTGTTTCCCGATCGCTTTCCCCTCGGAGGATTGCCGGTGGACGCGAGTTAGCAACTGGTTGGTATTCAGTCCGGTCTCATTGGTTTCGGACCTGTGCACCCATCGCAGTGCTCATCCCGCGTTGACTCGAACCGATTGACTTATCGAGCAGGCTTTGCTAGAGAAAAAGGCCCTTGGAAGCCGGTCTGCCAAGTTTTTCCCTGCATTTTCCATCTCTGAGCCCGGCCGTTGGGAAAGGCGTTTCATCTCTTGCGGCCGGGTGATCCGATGTGAGAGGACACGGCCGACGCGCACGCGCTGTGGCATGCGGGAACCCGAAAGGAATGAACCCGGGTTGTGCTTCGCCCGGTCGTCCGCGACGGCCCGTGCTTCGTGCAGGCACGGTTAGCGGTCACGTCCTGGTTTGAGGAGTCGGCATCAATGGCGATAGCTGCCCTGTTCGTCCTGCTCTGGAGCACCGGATTTATCGGCACCAAATTGGGGCTGCCGTACGCGGAGCCATTTACGTTCCTCCTGGTGAGGTTCTGGATCGTTGCCGCGCTCATGCTCGTGATTGCCCTCGCCACCCGGGCGAGCTGGCCCAAAAGCTGGCATGAAGCGGGCCATACAGCCGTAGCCGGACTCCTGATCCACGGGGTATTTCTCTCCGGGGTGTTCTCTTCCATGTACAACGGAATTCCCGCGGGGGTGACTGCTCTGGTTGTGGGTTTACAGCCGCTGCTGACCGCGACGGTTGTTGGCCCGCTGCTCGGGGAGAGGGTCAGTTTCCGCCAGTGGTCGGGTTTTGTGCTCGGTCTGGTCGGAGTCACGCTCGTGCTCCTCAGGAAGCTATCGTTTGACATCAGTGACATCAGCGGGCTGCTCTGGTGCGGTGCCGCCCTGTTGGGCATTACCGCGGGCACGCTGTATCAGAAGAAATTCTCGAGCTTCATGGATCTTCGAAGCGGGACGGTGATTCAATACGTTGCCGCGGGCCTCGCGATGTCGGTTCTGGCGCCGCTGACGGAGACCATGAAGATCACGTGGAGCTGGGAGTTTATCTTTGCGCTTTTGTGGTTGAGCGTTGTCCTTTCCGTTGGCGCAATAACCTTGCTGTTCGTGCTGATTCGGCGAGGCAAGGCTTCGGAGGTGGCCAGTCTGTTTTACCTGGTTCCGCCATGCACCGCGCTGATAGCGTACTTCGTTTTCGGAGAAACCCTGGGACCCATTGCGCTCCTGGGCATGGCGATTGCCGTGGTGGGCGTCGCATTGGTGAATAGATAAAACCGGCCAAAAAACCGGAGAGTCAATGGGAGTGACGTGGGAGGGCAGCCCACCGGCCCGGGGGTCTTATTGACTGCCCGTAGAATCGGTCATCGCTCTGAAGGAGATTTCCTCTTCCGTTCCTTTGACAAGCCGTATTTCTTCATTTTCGCACGCAGAGTGGGTCGGGTAATGCCCAGGTGCGCGCATGTGTTACCGAGGTGCCACCCGCAATATTCCAGTACCCGCACAATGTGCTCACGCTCGACATCGCCCAGGTTTCCCATATCGACATGAGCCACCGGAACGGTCCGCGAGGATTCGAGGCATGATGCGGTATGCTCTCTGGTGAGCACATCGGATTTGGTCATGACCGCTGCCCTGGTGAGAAGGTTCTCGAGCTCACGCACGTTTCCGGGCCACCCATACTCCCTGAGGAGGCGATGAGCCTCGGGAGCGAGACGCTTGGGCTTGAGTCCTGAATCTCTGGCAATCTTTCTCAGGAAGAAGTCTGCGAGCAAGGGGATGTCGGACCGCCTGTCGCGCAACGGCGGCACCTCGACAGTGACCACCTTGAGCCGATAGTACAGGTCCGCACGGAATTTCCGGGCCTGCACGAGCCTGGTAAGATCCCGATTCGTGGCGGCAATGATCCTGGCATTCGAGTGTATCGCGCGGTTTCCGCCTACCCGCACAAATTCCTTCGCTTGCAGGAAGCGCAACAATTTGCTCTGAAGCCTCAAGGGTAATTCGCCGATCTCATCGAAGAACACGGTTCCGTCGCCGGTCATCTCCAATCGGCCTCGACGCGTCGCGTCCGCGCCGGTGAACGCCCCTTTTTCGTACCCGAACAGCTCGCTCTCCATGAGGGTGTCAACAAAGGTGGAGCAGTCCATGACCGTGAAGGGCTCTTGACTCCACGGGCCGTTATGATGAATCGACCTGGCGATGAGCTCCTTGCCCGTACCGCTTTCGCCTTGAATGAGACCCGTAACCCGGGAGTCCGAAACCAGGGCGATGGTCTTGAAAACCTCCTTCATGACCCGAGTTCGAGCGATGATCTGGGGCTGGCTGCCATCGCCCGCATCCGCGTCCTGGGCAACATCCGGGTCTGCCTGAGTTCCGGCCGCGGAGATCTCCTCGAGCCGGCGGATCGCCAGGCCCATTTCGTTGATGTCAATGGGCTTGTGAATGTAGTCGAAGGCACCCAATTTTATGGCCTGAATGGTACTATCCATGCTCTGATAGGCCGTTATCATGATTACCTGAGTCTCGGGGAGACGGGCGCGTAACTCCTTGAGCACATCCAGGCCGCTCATGCCGGGAAGCCGTATGTCCAGCATCACCAGACTCGGGCGGACTTCCTGAGCCAATTGCAGGCCCTCTGTACCGCAGATGGCGGCATGTACATTCCACCCCCGGAGCCGGAAGAACATCTTCATCGACTCGAGGATGGACGGCTGATCGTCGATCACCAGAACGTATGGATTCATCTGCATGCTCATTTGTGCGGCAGGCGAAGTCTGAAACTCACTCCTGTCGGTCTACGGGGAGTGACGATGACCTCTCCGCCGTGCGCGCCAACGATTTTCTTGACATTGGCCAGCCCCAAGCCGATGCCGCCGGCTTTTTCGCTGTGAAAAGGGTCAAAGAGGTACGAGAGTTTTTCCTTGGGAACACCGGGACCGTTGTCGCCGACTCGTATCTCACCCCATCTTCGACCGCTGTCCCGCGCGATCCGGGTGCTCATGAAGATTCGGCCTCCCCGGGGCAGCACTTCGAGTGCGTTCAGGAGGAGATTCACCACTGCCTGCTCAATCCTGACCGGATCGACATAGATCTCGTTCAGTTGTGAGCAGAGCCGCATGGACGCGGTTACTCCTTGATATTTCATCCGTTGGCCGATGATTCGCAAGCAGCCCTCAAGGAGGCAGCGCGTGTCGACCCATTGACGCTTCAGCCGGAAAGGGACGGTCAGATCCATCATCTCTGTGACGGCCCGCGTGATCTGCTCCACCTCCCCAAGTGTCGAATCGATCAGCTTTCGATCGTCGATCAGCGGCCAGGAGCTCTCGGAAAGCATCTGCACATTCATCTTGATAGCGGTTAAGGGATTGCGTATCTCATGCGCGAGAGAGGCAGCCAATTGGGCAAGCGCGTTGAGCTTTTCCGCCTCACGGGTCTTTCGTTCCAGTTGAACACGCTCGCTGATGTCGCGACAGACTCCGATGTTTGCTACTTCTCCGCCATAGGACGAGATTTTGGCCATGATCTCGGTGGGAAGATGCCGGCCGTCCCGGTGCAGCCTCACATACTCGATCCGCGAGGGACTCGGTGGAACGTCCCTGCCCGTTACATAGGCGGTTTGCACTTCCGCTCTGGACTCGGGCGCCACGAAATCGAGATAATAAGCGCCCAGCACTTCCTTCAGCTCGTATCCGTGCATGTTCGAGAACGCGTTGTTGGCAAAGACGATCGCGCCTTCTACGAGGACAAAGTACCCATCGTTGATGTCCTCAACCAGGATTTTGTATTTCCGTTCGGACTCGACCAGTTCCCTTGTCCGTTTTGCTATCTCTTGCTCGAGATACCGTGCCTGATTCTTCAGGAACTGTTCGTGCAGGTTCTGGAAGTAGGTGCTGAAATGGGTCACCGTGGACACGAGGCAATGGTGCAAACGAAGCAGCACCTCCGTCAGGGAGGATGGATCTATGTGTGCCACCAACAGCGGGGTGATCGTTTCACGGTAGCGCTCAAAGGCCCTCTGAACCTCTGACACCATGAAGCCGGCCTGGAGTCTTTTGCGTGCAATGACACCGATAAACTTGCGCAGCTCGCTCCACTGATCATCGACGACGGCCAGCCGAAACGCAATGGTTGCACGCTCCAGCAGCACTCTGAGGTCCTCCGGAGGTTCCTCGGAATACCGGGATGACCTGTCGCTGATCATCAGGTGCAACCACGCGTCAACGATCTGATCGTGGTACCGGTGAAGTATCTCGGATAAATCCATCTTCCTTCCCGTGCCTGCTCCCGGAATGAAAATCCACTGGTGTTTGAGTTCAAGCGGGATCTTCTCCCGGACGGATGTACCACGAATTCCGGGAGGGGGTCAAAGAGATTTGCATGGGCCTGAATAAAAGTTTCAAAAAAAGGGTCAGGCCACTCCAGAAAAGCGTCAAGTATCTTAACTAGATGCAGTCCTTCCGCTCCTTTC